>DATKPX010000612.1:0-8957 GCA_035523855.1 Allostellaceae bacterium | reverse complement strand
GTCGATTGCCGCTGGCCCGCGGGAACCGGCAGCCTCGCGGGGATGGGAACCGCGGCGGCGCCGAGCCGGCGCTGCGCGCGCTGGGCGAAGGGCACCGCGGCGAGGAAAGCCTCGAGCTCCTCCGGGCTCGACTTCAGCCCGGCGAAGCGGTCCCACTCGGCGCCTTCCGGCACCGCCATGCTGGCCTGCAGCCCCGCCATCTGCTGCTCGTTCATCAGGCCGGCGTGGTTGTCCTTGTGGCCGGCGAAGGGCAGGCCGAAGCCCTTGATGGTGTAGGCGATGAAGCAGGTCGGCAGATCGTCCTCGATGGCGTGGAAGGCCTCCAGCACCGTCTGCATGTCGTGGCCGGCGAGGTTGGTCATGACCTCGTGCAGCGCATCGTCGTCATGCTGCGCCAGGAACTCGCGGATGCCCGGCAGGTGGCCGATGTCGCCTTCCAGATGCTTCCGCCAGCCGGCGCCGCCCTTGTAGACCAGTGCCGAGTAGAGCGAGTTCGGACAGGCGTCGATCCACTCGCGGAGCGCCGCGCCATCGGGGCCGGCGAAGGCGCGCTCCAGCTTCTTGCCGTATTTGAGGATGACGACGCGCCAGCCCATGTTGCGGAAGAGATCATCGATGTGGCTGTAGAGCCGGTCGCTCACCACGGCGTCGAGGCTCTGGCGGTTGTAGTCGATCACCCACCAGACGTTGCGGACCTCATGCTTCCAGCCCTCCAGCATCGCCTCGTAGACGTTGCCCTCGTCGAGCTCGGCGTCGCCCACCACCGCCACCATGCGGCCCGGCGGATCGCTGGTCGGCGCGAAGCTCTGCAGGCGGACGTAGTCCTGCACCAGCGCGGCAAAGCTCGTCATGGCGACGCCGAGCCCCACCGATCCCGTCGAGAAATCGACGTCGTCGCCATCCTTGGTGCGGGACGGATAGGACTGCGCGCCGCCGAGGGCGCGGAAACCCTGCATCTTGTCGACGGTCTGGCGACCGAGCAGGTACTGGATGGCGTGGAAGGCCGGGCTCGCATGCGGCTTCACCGCCACCCGGTCCTGCGGGCGGAGCACGTCGAGGTAGAGCGCGGTCAGCAGGGTCGCCACCGAGGCACTCGACGCCTGGTGGCCGCCGACCTTGAGCCCGTCGCGGTTGGGGCGGATGTGATTGGCATGATGGATCGTCCAGGACGAGAGCCAGAGCACCTTGCGCTCGAGCTCGCTCAGGAGGCGCAGCCGGTCGCTCGACGCGCCCGGTCTCAGATCCGCGCTTGCCCGGTTATGCCCGAGCAGCGACGAAGGTTGGGCCATCCGCGGCTCCTCCCACCCATGGTCTCGTTGGCGGGATTATAAGGAAGCCCGCGCGCGGGGTCATCCGCGGCACCACGACACCGGTAGTCCAGCGGTATGGCACGGAGCACGATTCGATATTGGGGAGCGCCCGGCGAGGTCGTCGATCGGTTCGCCGGGCTCTGGACGCTGGAGCGCCGGATCGCGGGGCATGCCGCGATGCGCGGCACGGCCCGGTTCGCGCCGCTGCCGGGGGGCGGGATCGAGTACCGGGAAGAAGGCGAACTCAGGCTCGCGACGGGAGAACAGCTCGACGCGACCCGCTCCTACCGCTTCCGCGCCCTCTCCAACGGCTTTGCGGTGTTCTTCGCCGAGGCGCCACCGCGGCTGTTTCACGAGATCAGCCTCGTGCTGCGATCGGACGGCAGCCTCGCGGGCGAGGCGCGCCATCTCTGCGCGCCCGATCTCTATCTGTCGGAATATCGGTTCGCGCCGGACGGACAATTCTCCGTCCGGCATGCGGTGCGCGGTCCGCGGAAGGACTACATGATCTCGACGCGGTATCGCCGCGTCACCGACGAGGGCTTCGTCGGCGAGGCTCCATAGGACACCGCGCGTCCTGGCGAGGAATTCATCGGGCTCCCGGCGGGAGCCCGATCGTGGGCTTCAGGCCGCGGAGGCCGGCGTCTGGCTGATGCGCTCGCGGTAGGCGTCGATGAAGGAGCGCAGCGCCAGGATGCGGCAGCCGCCCTCGAAGCGCCCCACGTCGGGCCGCTCGAAAGCCACCTTGAAGCGCACATGCGGAATGCCGGCGGGATCGGAGCGGAGATCAACCACGGTGACGGTCTCGGTGAGCTTGTCACCGCGCGACCGACGGTAGCTGTCCCCCGGCTTCACTTCCTCCGATGCTTCCTGCCAGCCCAGGCGGCGGAGCAATGATTTTGACATGGCACTGTCCCTCGAATCCCGATTTTTACCCGAGTTCTAGGATCGCGCCGGATCCTAACCAAGAGGTTAAAATCCACAGGCCAACGCTACTGATTGCATAGGATTTTAGCAATCTCCGAGACGCGCGCTGGGAGATCGCCGGAGCGGCCTAAAGTCGCGCCAGGGTGCGCAGCGCGCTCGAGGCGGCGACGGTTCCCTGCTCCGTATAAGCGGCGTGACTCTCCTCCACCTCGTCGAGGCGGTAGAGATAGTTCACCATGATGCCGGCGGATTGCTGCCGGCCCTTGGCAGAGCGGTCGGCGAGCCAGTCGAGGCGCTCGACGCGCGCGCCGTTGGTGAGATGGAAGTGCTCGACGGGGTCGAGCACGCGATCCTTCGACCCCTTCTCCGCCAGGAGGTAGCGCGCCGCCAGCCGCATCAGCGGCGCCTTCATCGCCTGCGCCGCCGCGGGATCCTCGTGCCAGCGCGGATCGGCGATGAGGCCGGCGAGGCCGTTGGCGCCGCGCTCGCCCGGCAGCTCGGCGATCGCCTTGCGCTCGGCGGCGGTGAGCAGCGTCGCCTCCTCGCTGGCGAGCTTCGGATCGAGCCAGGCGCGGAAGCCGGGGATCGGCGACAGCGTGGCGAAGGTCTTGAGATGCGGCAGCTCGGAGGCAAGGTCGCCGGCGACCCGCTTGATCAGGAAGTTGCCGAAGCTGATGCCGGCAAGGCCGGGCTGGCAGTTGGAGATCGAGTAGAAGATCGCGGTGTCGGCACCGCGGGGATCGCCGACCGGCGCCGCCTCGTCGAGGAGCGCGTGGATGTCGCCGGCGATGCCCTGCACCAGCGCCACCTCGACGAAGATCAGCGGCTCGTCCGGCATGCGCGGATGGAAGAAGGCGAAGCAGCGGCGGTCCGCTTCCAGCCGGTTCTTGAGGTCGGCCCAGGAGCGGATCTCGTGCACCGCCTCGTAGGCGGTGAGCTTCTCGAGGAGCGCCGCCGGCGACTGCCAGGTGATGCGCCTGAGCTCCAGGAAGCCGATGTCGAACCAGCCGCGCAGGAGCGCCTTCAGATCCCGCTCGAGCCCGCCCAGCACGCGGTCGTTGCGGGCGAGCGCCATCAGCTCGGCGCGCATGTCGACCAGGAACTTGACGCCTTCGGGAAGCGCGTTGAACTGGGTCAGGAGACGCACCCGCGGCGCCTCCAGCGCGACGCGCAATGCCGCTTCCGCCGCCTCCTTGTCGCGCTGGGAGCTCGCCTGCAGGAAGCGGCTCGCGGCGGCGGCGATGGCGCCGCGATCGACGTCGAACTCGTCGGCGAGGAGGCGCAGGAAGCGCTCCCGGCCGGTGGCGTTGAGAGCAAGATAGCTCCGGCCGAGCTCCGCCGCCCGCGCCCGCGCCGCCACCTCGCCGCCGCGTCCCTCCAGGCAGGCGCGCAGCTGCTCGCGCATGCGCTGCATGTCCTCGCCGGTGAGCTCCGGCCGCGGCAGCGGGCTCGACCAGGCGCCGAGCGCCTGCCCCGCGATGTCGCGCCAGGCCGAGCGCAGCCGCCCGAGCGTGCGGTCCATCATTCCGTCGAGAAAGCTGATGCTGCCGCGTTCGCTCATGAAGGCTCTCGATAAAGGCGATCGGTGACGGTGACAAGACAGCCGCGCTCGCGGGCGAGCGCTTTGAGGCCGCGCAGGACCGCTGGCAGCAATCCCGGCAAATCCTCGGCAATCAATCCGGGACCGCCGGCGATGCCGGCCTCGCCGTGCAGCCACACCGCGGCGGCGGCGGCGTCGAAGCCGTCCATGCCCTGCGCCAACAGTCCCGCGATCATCCCTGCCAGCACATCGCCGGTTCCGCCAGTGGCAAGATCGGGCGGCGCATTATTGTTGATGACGGCGCGGCCGTCGGGCGCGGCGATGACGGTGTCCGGGCCCTTCAGCACGATCACCGCGCGGCTGGCGCGCGCCGCCGCTCGGGCGCGCTCAGGCTTGTCGCCGGCAACGCCGAAGAGCCGGCGGAACTCGCCGTCGTGGGGCGTCAGCACCGTCGGTCCGTGGATTGCCTTGAGCAGGCTCGCGCGGTCGTCGGCGAAGACGGTGAGCGCGTCGGCGTCGAGCACCACGGCGCGGCCGGTGCCGAGCGCCGCCAGCGCCATCTCGCGCACGGCAGGCGTGGTGCCCGCGCCGGGACCGATCACTATCGCATTGCGCCGCTCATCGGCGATGAGCGCGCGGAAATCATCGAGACCCGCCATCGGCCGGGTGATCACGCTCGAGAGCGAGGCGGCGTAGACCGGCCAGGCCACCGTTGGCGCCGCCAGCGTCACCAGCCCCGCTCCCATCCGCGCCGCGCTCCGCGCGGTGAGCCGCGCCGCCCCGGTCATCGTCTCGCCGCCCACCACCAGCGCATGGCCGCGCCGGTACTTGTGATCGTCGATGCCGGGCCAGGGATAGCGGTCGAGCCAGAGCGCCGGGCCGTTCTCGTGCGTCCTGGGCGCGATCGGCGCCAGCGCCGCCGCGGGAATGCCGATCTCCGCCAGCACGGTCTCGCCGCAGAGCCGGCGGCCCGGCAGCAGCAGATGGCCGGGCTTCTTCCGGAAGTAGGTGACGGTGAGATCGGCGGCGAGCGCGAGGCCACGCACCGCGCCGGTCGCGCCGTCGAGGCCGCTCGGCACGTCCACCGCGACGATGGGAGCGCCGGCATCGGCCGCCGCCGCCAGGGTCGCCGCCGCGGCGCCGTCCACCGGCCGGCTGAGGCCGGCGCCGAAGATCGCATCGACGATGAGAGCCGCGCCGCCGAGCGCCGCCGGCGCCATCGGCTCGCAAGCGCCCTTCCAGCGCTCGAGGTAATGGGCGGCGGCGCCCTTGAACGCGCTGCGCTCGCCGAGCAGCGCCACCCGCACCGGCCAGCCCGCCGCCTGCAGCTCGGCTGCCACGACGAGGCCGTCGCCGCCGTTGTTGCCCGGACCGCAGAGCACGACCGCCGGTCGCTGCGACCAGCGCTGGCGGATCGACGCCGCCACCGCCGCGCCGGCGGCCTGCATGAGCTCCACCACCGGATGCCCGGCGGCGACGGCGAAGGCATCGGCGCGCGCCATCTCCGCCGGCGTCAGCAGCGCCAGCGCGTCGCGGTCGAGCTTCGGATCAACGGTCATGGCTCAGTCTATCCCCGCCGCGGCCGCTCGGAAACGCTCACCCGTGCACGCGGTCGGCGGGAAACACGACAGCGGCGGTGGTGCCGCGGCCGACCTCGCTGGTGAGCTCCAGCCTGCCGCCATGCAGCTCGACCAGCGACTTCACCAGCGGCAGTCCGAGACCGGTGCCCTCGTAGCGGCGCGACAGCGAGCTGTCGACCTGGCTGAAGGGCGCGAGCGCGCGGGGAATGTTCTCCTGCGCGATGCCGATGCCCGTGTCCTCCACCAGAACGACGAGAGCGCCGTCCGCGTGCAGCTCCGTGCGCACCGTGACGCGACCGCCCTCCGGCGTGAACTTCACCGCATTCGACAGCAGGTTGAGCAGGATCTGCTTCACCGCGCGCTCGTCGGCGTAGAGCGGCGTGATCGGCCGGGTGACCGCGTTCAGCAGCTTGATGCCGCCGTCGTCGGCGCGGCCGCGTACCAGGCGGAGACAGGATTCCGCCGCCTCGTAGAGATCGACCACGCCCTCGGAGAGCTCGCGGCGGCCGGCCTCGATCTTGGAGAGATCGAGGATGTCGCTGATGATCGACAGCAGGTGGATGCCGCTGGCGTGGATATCGCGGGCGTACTCCACATAGCGCGCCGAGCCGATCGGCCCGAAGAGCTCGCCGGCGACGATCTCCGAGAAGCCGATGATGGCGTTGAGGGGCGTGCGCAGCTCGTGGCTCATGTTGGCCAGGAACTCGCTCTTGGTGCGGTTGGCGAGCTCAGCCTGCTCCTTGGCCGCGATCAGCTCGTGCTCGGCGCTCTTGCGGTTGGTGATGTCGATGATCTGCGACAGGAACTGCGTCGGCTGGCCGTCGCCGTCGCGCACCGTGCCGATGCGGGTGAGCGCGTGGACGACGCCGCCGCCCTTGGCGAGGTAGCGCTTCTCCAGCTCCACCTGCCGCATCTTGCCGGAGACGAGCTGCGCGTTAAGCTGGTCGGTGACCGGCCGGTCCTCGGGATGGGTGAGGTCAGCCACCTTCAGGGCGCGCAACTCCTCCGCCGTGTAGCCGAGCAACTGGCAGAGCGCCGCGTTGGCGCGCTGGTAGTGGCCGTCGGCGCCGATGATCGCCATGCCGATCGGCGCCGCGTCGAAGGTGATGCGGAACTGCTCCTCGCTCTTGCGCAGCGCGTCCTCGCGCTCCATCAGCGCGTTGATCTCGATGAAGATGGAGATGGTGCGGCCGTCGTCGGTGCGCTGCTCCACCGCCTGCACCCAGCGGCCGTCGCGCTGCTTGAACTCGAAGGTGCCGACGGGATTGTGGTGGTAGGCGAGCCGCGCCGTGATCCAGGCGGCGGGATCGGCGCCGGCGCTGACGATCGAGCCGGTGTCGATGCGGCCGCGCAGCAGCTCCTCGAAGGTCTTGCCGAGCGTCACCTGGTTGCGCTGGCCGGCCTCGAAGAGCTCGCGGTAGCGGCTGTTGCACAGCACCAGGCGGTCCTCGCGGTCGAAGAGCGCGAAGGCCCAGGGGCTGCTCTCCACCGCCTCGACCAGCTGGCGCTCGGCGGTGCGCGCGCGGATCGAGTTCTCGATCTCGCCGGTGACGTCGGTGCCGGTGCCGCGATAGCCGATGAAGCTGCCGTCGGGCGCGAAGATCGGCCGGCCGCTCGACTTGATCCAGCTGCGCTGGCCGGTCGGCGAGCTGACGCGGAAGATGATGTCGCGGAAGGGCTCGCGGCGCGCCACCGCGGCGATGTGATCGGCGAGCGCGCCGGGATCCTGCATCTCGGCGATGCTCTCGATCCGGCTGCGGCCGATCGGCAGCCCGCCGGCGACCGCGCTGGCGCGGCGAATGAGGCCCGAGAAGCGGGTGTAGCGGTGCTCGCTGTCGGTCTCCCAGATCCAGTCCGCCGCCACCTCGGTGAGCTCGCGGAACCGCTGCTCGCTCTGCGCCACCGCCTCCACCGCCGCCTCGCGCTCCAGGCTCTCGCGGTAGATCGAGCGCGAGACCAGCGTCACCATGCCGGTGCCGAGGAGCGAGATCCCCATCAGGAGGATGAGCGAGCCGCCGCTCTCGCGCCACCAGACGCGGAGCTCGGCGCCGGGATCGAGGCCGGCGGCGAGGCTGAGCCCGAACCAGCCGAGCGCGGTGCTGGCGGTGGGCCGGAAGGGCGGCAGGCTGGCGGCCGGCCGGTCGCCGAGCCCGCGCAGCCAGATCTTGCCGCCGGGGCCGTAGAGGGCGAGCTCGCCGGGATCGGGAAGGTTGGCGAGCTGGAACCAGTCGTGCAGGAACTGCAGCGGGAAGAACACCGCCACGTGCCCGCGCGCGGCGCCGGTCGGCGAGCGGAAGGTGGCGGCGACCGCCGCATAGTGCTGGCCGCCGACCTCGAAGGGCGCGCTGAGCTCGACGCGGCCGCTCTCGGCGGCGCGCGCCAGCACCTCCTGGCGCGCCGCCTCCGGCCAGGCGAAGGGCGCGGTGCTCGCCAGCGGCACGCCGCGCGGCGTGAAGACGGCGATCCCCGTCATCATCGGACGCTCGGCGATGAGCGGACGCAGCTGGCGCAGCGTCTCGGCGGGATCGGTGCCGGCGGCGAGCGCCAGCGCGTCGGCGGAGCGCACGGTCAGGCTCTCGAGCTCGCCGAACATGCTGTTGAGCGGCGCTGCCACCTGGCGCAGCTCCGCCTCCACCAGCGCCTGCATGTGGACCTCGACGGTGCGGTAGGAGACGATGGCGTAGAAGCCCACGGCCGCCACCGCGGCGAGCAGCGACAGCGCCGGCAGCAGCACGACCTTGCGCGACAACGCCTCCAGCGCCTGCTGCGCCACGGCGAGGCCGAAACGCAGCCGCGACGCGGCGCCGTCGAAGAGCGCGACGCGCCTCGAGGAATCCAGCTGGGACAGGCCTCTTCCCTCCTACGCCCGGACTTCGCGGAAACCCCGAGAGTAGGCATCAGGCGGTATATGCGTGGTTAATGCTTGGTGGCGGGCGCCGCGGAGCCGCCGGCGCCCGGGAGCCGCCGCTTGACGCTCGGCGGCGCGCGGGGTACCACCAGCCGCGATGGCGGGCGTAGCTCAGTTGGTTAGAGCGCCAGATTGTGATTCTGGATGTCGCCGGTTCGAATCCGGTCGCTCGCCCCATTTTTCAAAGGGTTAGTGCTCACACCGTTCGGCGGGCGCGCCTTCTCGGCAATACCTCGGCAGCTCGCGGCGGTCGATTTCGACCCTCTGCCGAGCGCCATGTTTCGCGGCCACCCCACCCGACTTCAGCCCCGCCGGCTCGGCCATCTCGCGCCAGGTCGGGTGATTGAAGAACTGCTCGTACCTGCATTACTCCTTATGCTGCTTCCGCAGCATGTTTGATTTGCTGGAGAGTACGCAGGTGGAACGGCTAGTAACGGTCGTCGGCTTCCTCATTTTCCTTCCGACGCTCGCCGTGTTTCTGTGGACCGGGTATCACGTGAGGATATTTGGGTTCGCCGCCCGCTCCCACGCTCGCCCGCCATACCAAGCGGGCAGCGGACCGTTCGCATCTCTCACGTCTTCGTGGGCAGCGTGGGCGATCCCGATAGGTCAACTCACACCGGAATGCCAGTATCACCGCCGCCGAAGTCTCACCGGCATGACCGTGTTCCTGATTTTGGCAACCTGCTTTG
>DATKPX010000611.1:0-3781 GCA_035523855.1 Allostellaceae bacterium | reverse complement strand
CGGCCGCCAGCGCTCGGGCGCCCTCACCCTCTCGCTGATCGACGGCGTCGAGCAGCTCGAGACCTATTTCGGCCAGTTCCTGCCGCAGTTCCTGATCGCGCTGCTGACGCCGGTGCTGATCTTCGCGGTGGTGGCCTGGATCGACGTGCCGGTGGCGGCGGTGCTGCTGGTCTTCGCGGTGATCGCCCTCTTCGCGCCGGCGCTCTGGCACAAGCGCGACGTGAAGAATTCCCTCGGCCGGCAGAAATCCTATGCCGCCTTCGCCGCCGAGTTCCTGGATTCGATCCAGGGCCTGGCCACCCTCAAGGCCTTCGGCCAGAGCAAGGCGCGCGCCGACCGGCTGGAGGTAGAAGCGCACGACCTCTTCCGCCGCACCATGTGGGTGCTCGGCACCAACGTGCTGGCGCGCGGCATCACCGACAGCGCCATCGCCTGCGGCGCCGCGGCGGCGCTGGCGCTCGGCGCCTGGCGGGTCGAGGCGGGGCTGATGCCCCTCGCCTCGCTGCTGGTGATCCTGATGCTGGGCGTCGAGATCTTCCGGCCGATGCGGGAGCTGCGCTCGGTGCTGCATCAGGGCATGGTGGGGATGTCCGCCGCCCAGGGTATCTACCGCATCTTCGACGACAGGCCCCTGGTGCCCGACGCGCCGGCCGCGACCCTGCCGCGCCCGCTCGATCCCACCATCGCCTTCGAGGGCGTCACGTTCCGCTATCCCGGCACCCGGCGCGCCGTCCATGCCGGGCTCGACTTCCGCGCCGCGGCCGGTGAGCGCATCGGCCTCGTCGGCCCCTCCGGCGGCGGCAAGTCCTCGATCGTGCGCCTGCTGCTGCGCTTCTACGATCCGGATGCCGGCGCGGTCCGCCTCGGCGGCCGCGACTTGCGCGAGCTCTCCTTCGCACAAATCCGCTCGCTCATCTCCGTGGTGAGCCAGGACACCTTCCTCTTCCACGGCACCGTCGAGGACAACGTCCGCATGGGCCGGCCGGAGGCGTCCGCCGAGCAGGTCGAGGCGGCGGCGAGGGCCGCCAACATCCACGACTTCGTCGCCGCGCTGCCCCAGGGCTACCAGACCGTTATTGGCGAGAAGGGCATCAAACTGTCAGGCGGCCAGCGCCAGCGCGTCGCCATCGCCCGCGCGCTGCTGCGCGACACGCCGATCCTGGTGCTGGACGAGGCGCTCTCCGCCGTCGACGCCGAGAACGAGGCGGTGATCCAGCAGGCGCTCGACAAGCTGATGCGCGGCCGCACGACGCTGGTGCTGGCGCACCGGCTGTCGAGCGTCATCGACTGCGACCGCATCCTCGTTCTCGATGGCGGGCGGGTGGCGGAGAGCGGCACCCATGCGACGCTGATGCAGCAAGGCGGCGTCTACGCGACGCTGATGGCGGAGCAGGCGCGGGAGTCCGCCGCCGCGGTGCTGATCGACGCCGAGCCGGCGCCCGCCGCCGACGAGCGCGTCGCCGACCTCCCTGGCGGCGCTGCGAAGCCGGTGACCGA
The DNA here is from genome assembly GCA_035523855.1 of Allostellaceae bacterium. GTDB lineage: Bacteria > Pseudomonadota > Alphaproteobacteria > ATCC43930 > CGMCC-115725 > DASZHJ01. Next base: position 2,284 of record DATKPX010000611.1, on the reverse strand, counting down.
AGGCATCATCAAGGCCGAGGGGCTCACCTGGCTGCAGCTGGTCGGCGCGCTCATGGCGATGATCATGCCCTGGAAGGGCAAGCTCGCCGCCACCTTCGTCCTCGGCGTGCTGCGCGTCCTCGCCTTCATCGGCGTCGGCGTGCTGAGCGCGCTCGCGGTGGCTGCGCTCAAGAACGGCACGCCGTACGCGGGCTGGCTCTGGGCGCTGGCCGTGGTAGCGCCACTCTCGGGGGCGCTGCACTGGCTCGAATCCTGGCTCGCCCATGACATGGCCTTCCGCCTGCTGTCAGAGATGCGGATCGACGTCTTCCGCAAGCTCGACGCGCTGGCGCCCGCCTATCTGGTGCGCCGGCGCACCGGCGACCTGATGACGCTCGCCACCCATGACGTGGAGCTGGTGGAGTATTTCTTCGCCCACACGGTGGCGCCGGCCTTCGTGGCCGTGCTGGTGCCGGCGGTGGTGCTCGCGGCGCTGATCTGGGCGAGCCCGTGGCTGGCATTGGCGCTGCTGCCCTTCCTGGCGGCGGTGGGACTGAGCCCCTTCCTGATGCGCGGCCGCGTCGATCGCCTGGGCTCCGAGGCGCGCGAAGCCGCCGGCGAGCTCGGCGCTTTCGCGGTCGATTCCGTGCAAGGGCTCGGCGAGATCGTGGCCTTCCAGCAGGAGCGCGCAAGGGGCGAGCGGCTCGATCGACTCTCCGAGCGCTACATCCGCCTGCGCCTCCCCTTCTTCTCCGAGCTCACCCTGCAGCACAGCCTGCTCGAGGTGTTCACCGGCCTCGGCGGCCTCGCCGTGGTGGTGACCGGCGCGGCGCTCGCCCAGGCAGGCGCCATCGATGCGGCGATGCTGCCGCTCCTCACCATCCTCGCCATGGCGGCCTTCCTGCCGGTCTCGGAGATCGCCCAGATCGGCCGCCAGCTCGCCGACACGCTGGGCGCCGCGCGGCGCATCTACGGGCTCTACAACGAGCCGGTGCCGGTGCGCGACGGCAAGGGCGTGCCGGAGCGCAAGGGGCCGGCGGCGCTGGCGCTGGAAGGCGTGAGCTTCGCCTATCCCGGCCAGGCTCGCGCCGCGCTCCGCGACATCCGCTTCGAGATCCCTGCCGGCAAGACCCTGGCGCTGGTCGGCACCTCCGGCGCCGGCAAGACCACCACGGCGCAGTTGCTGATGCGGTTCTGGGATCCCGATAGCGGGCGCATCACCTTGAACGGCGCCGATCTGCGCGACTATGGCCTCGACGATCTCCGCCGCCGCCTGGCGCTGGTGGCGCAGGACACCTACCTCTTCAACGACACGCTCCGCGCCAACATCCTGATCGCGCGGCCCGATGCGAGCGAGGCGGAGCTGATGGACGCCGTGACGCACGCCTCGCTCGCCGATCTCGTCGAGACGTTGCCGGACGGTCTCGCGACGCCGGTCGGCGAGCGCGGCACCAGCCTCTCCGGCGGCCAGCGCCAGCGCGTCGCCATCGCCCGCGCCTTCCTCAAGGACGCGCCGGTGCTGATCCTCGACGAGGCGACCTCGCATCTCGACGCCGTCAACGAGCAGGCGGTGCGCCGCGCCCTCGACCGGCTGCAGGCGGATCGCACCACAGTCGTCATCGCTCATCGCCTGTCGACGATCCGCGACGCCGACGTGATCGTGGTGCTGCGCGAGGGCCGCATAGTGGAGATCGGCGCGCACGAGACGCTGCTGGCGAAGGGCGGACTCTATGCGCAGCTGGTCTCGCGCCAGCTGGCATCCGCTTACGCACCGGCGGCGCAATGACGCAGTGACTTCAAACTGACGCATTCGCCGCACGCTTTGCTTGACTCCGACGCCCGCCGACCGTAGAGCGACGGCTCAGCCGCCGAGCGCTCGCGGTCGGAGAAATTTCCTGCCGGCGCTCTTCGTTGCTCTCTCAGGCAGGATGTCGCGATGTCCCACAAGAAGTACGTCAAGTTTGCCGGCCGCATCGTCATTCTGGGCTTCGGCAGCATCGGGCAGGGCTCGCTGCCGCTGATCCTCCGGCACATCGACTGCGATCCCAAGCAGATCACCATTGTCACTGCCGAGGAGCGCGGCCATCCCGAGGCGGAGGCGCTCGGCATCAAGTTCATCCTGAAGCCGATCACCGAGCAAAATTACGTCGAGGTGCTCGGCCCGATGCTGAGCGCCGGCGATTTCCTCTGCAACGTCTCGGTGGAGGTGTCGAGCCTGGCGCTGATGGGGCTTTGCCATCAGAAAGGTGCGCTCTACCTCGACACCTGCATCGAGCCGTGGCCGGGCGGCTATACCGACGCCACG
>DATKPX010000610.1:0-2470 GCA_035523855.1 Allostellaceae bacterium | reverse complement strand
ATCGTCTGGAAGGCGCTGGAGAAGGGCGTCACCATCGATGTGGGCCACGGCTCGCATTTCAGCTTCGAGATGGCGCGCAAGGTGCTGGCTGCGGGCATCAAGCCCTATACGCTCGGCGCCGACATGCACGGCTACAACGTGAAGGCGCCCGGCGACAGCGACGACGAGGCGCGCTCGGAGAACCCGTTCCTGGGCGTGGCGCCGTTCTGCCTCACCCACGCGATGACCGAGCTGCTGGCGCTCGGCATGACGCTGCCGGAGATCGTCGCCACCGTCACCAGCAACCCCGCGGCGATGATGCGCATGGAGGACAGGATCGGCAGCCTCCAGCCCGGCATGGCCGCCGATCTGAGCGTGCTCGAGATCAAGAAGGGCCGTTTCACCCTCAGCGACAACAGCGGGGAGAAGGTGGTGGCCAGCGAACTCATCGCGCCGGTGATGGCGATCCGCGGCGGCCAGCGATTCACCGTCGACAGCCCCCTCGTCCCCGGCGCCGAGGTGCTGGCGGCTTAAGGTTTCTCTCCGCCCAGAAACCCTCTCCGCCGCGAATCGCGGGGGAGAGGGTGGACGCCACGAAGTGGCGGCCGGGTGAGGTGGGGCGGCGAAGATTCAGAGCAAAGCTCTGACCAGAATATTTCGGGGTGTCGCCGGCACCCCTCACCCTCCCGTCGCTGCGCGACGGGCCCCTTCCTCTCCCCACTTCGTGCGGAGAGGGGCTGATTAGCTGGCCCGCTGCCTCATCTCGGCCCAGCTCGTGGTCGGCTCCCAGCCGAGCACCGCTTTCGCCTTGGCGATGCCGAAGATGCCGGCGCGCGGGTTCTCGCCGTAGAGGCCGGGCTGGCTGAGGGGCGGCACCGAACCGTAGAGATTGCGCAGGTGATCGACGGTCGGAACGTCGGTGCAGCTGTCGCCGGCGCAGATGTTGAGCGTCTCGATGCCGGCATAGCTGTGCTCGGCGGCGAGCGCGAAGGCGCCGGCGACGTCGGCGGGATCCACATAGGGACGGAGATAGGGCGGCGCCTCGCCTTCACGGCCCTTCACCGGTCCACCGCCCATGAGGAACGGGATCATCTCGGGAAACGCCACGTAGCAGGGGCGGATGATCAGCACTTCGAGCTGGCGGCGCCGCGCGAAAGCGGCGGCGATGACCTCGCCGGCGCGCTTGCTCATGCCATAGGTTGCGCTGGGACGGGTCGGGTGCGCCTCATCGACCGGCAGGTAGAGCGGCGGCATCTCCGGGTTGGTGTCGTCGAGGCCGTAAACCGAGCTGCTGGAGCAGTGGATGACGCGTCTGACGCCGGCGCTCTCCGCCGCGTCGAAGACGTTCCAGGTGCCGCGCACGTTGATGTCGAAGAGGACGTCGTCGGGGCAGGGCACCGAGCGGTCGATGGCGGCGAGATGCGCCACCACCTCCTGGCCCTTGAAAGCCGCGGCAAGCGCCGCGCGATCCAGCACGTCGACGGCGGCATAGGCGCCCGCTTCCGTCGGCGCGCTCTTGTCCAGCACACGCACCTCGTGGCGCTTCATGAGCTCCGCCACCACGTATCGGCCGAGCCGGCCGCGGCCGCCGGTTACCGCGATGCGCATGGCACTCTCATGCGGCCATCCGCGCCACCAGCTTCTGGTGGAAATGCAGGATCAGTCCTTCCCAGAACGGCGACAGCTTGATGTCGTCGGCGACCGGCGAGCGGCGGCCCTGCTGCATCAGCTCGAGCACGCGGCCGTCCTCGGCGCGGAGCTGGCGCCAGTAGCGCACCATCTCGGCGCGGTCCGCCGCATGCTCGTCGTCGCTCGCGGCATCGTCGACGAGGTACCAGGAGGTGAGCCACTGGCTCCGGTCATGGGCGCGCGGCGCCCAGATCGTGCGCACGGCGAGGCTGCCGAACAGGCTCATCTGGGTGTTCGGGAACAGGAAGCAGAGGCTGTCGGTGCGCTGGTCCTCCGGCCGGTTGGAGCGCAGCGGCACCAGCGGCGTGGTGGAGCGGAGCGACGAATCGCCGCGCCAGGTGAAGCCGAACATGTCGGCGTCGGTCACCTCGGTGAAGGTCTTGTTGCCGTTGGCGTCGACGCGGGCCGGCAGCGCCTGGTGCACGAACTCCTCGTGGTAGTTCTCCATCGCCGCTTCGACGGCGAGCTTCCAGTTGGCGGCGATATCGCCGGCCTCGTAATGGGCGAGGCGAAAGCGCTCCATCTCGTAGGGCGCCCAGAGCCGCGCGAAGGGTGCCGCGACGGTCTCCAGCGCCGGCGCCTGGCCGGAGAGATCGACGAAGACGATGTCCGCCCAGACAGTGCTCCGGATCGGCACCAGCCCGCGATCGGCCCGGTCGCTGCCGCGCGGATCGGCCACCTTGCGGCCGTCCCAGAGCGGCGTCGCCTTGAGCGTGCCGTCGAGGTTATAGGCCCAGCCATGATAGGGGCAGCGCAGCACCGGGCGGCCGCAGGCGGGCTCGCTCAGCACCAGCGCGCCGCG
>DATKPX010000609.1:0-17079 GCA_035523855.1 Allostellaceae bacterium | reverse complement strand
GTGGATCCGCTGACGCTCCACATCAGGACCGGCACGCCCTATCCGCTGCTGCCGAACGACCTCTCCACCATCGCGATCCAGGAGAAGCGCGTCGTCCAGGGCAAGGCCACGGAGGATTTCAACAAGGGCAGCGCCGCGATCGGCACCGGGCCGTTCAAGTTCGTGGAGTGGGTGCCCGGCAACCGCCTGGTGCTGGAGCGCAACGACAAGTACTGGGGGCCGAAGGCCGACTGGTCGAAAGTCACGTTCCGCCCGATCACCAACAACGCCGCGCGCGTCGCCGCGCTGCTCGCCGGCGACGTCGATTTCATCGAGAACGTGCCGACCGCCGATCTGAAGCAGCTCAAGGCCAATCCCAAGCTCCGCATCGTCGAGGCGGTGTCGAACCGCGTCATCTACCTCCATCTCGACAGCAACCGCGAGCAGTCGCCCTTCGTCTTCGACAATGACGGCAAGCCGCTGGCCAAGAACCCGCTCAGGGATCAGCGCGTGCGCCTCGCCATGTCCAAGGCGATCAACCGCCAGGCGATTGTCGAGCGGGTGATGGAGGGCGCGGCGATCCCGGCCGGCCAGCTGCTGCCGGAAGGATTCTTCGGCGTGAGCCCGAAGCTGCAGCCGGAGAAATACGATCCCGAGGGCGCCAAGAAGCTGCTCGCCGAAGCGGGCTATCCGAGCGGCTTCAAGGTCACGCTGCATAGCCCCAACGACCGCTACGTCAACGACGAGAAGGTGGCGCAGGCGGTGGCGCAGATGCTGACCCGCGTCGGCGTCAAGACCGACGTGCAGGCGATGCCGCAATCGGTCTACTTCACGCGCGCTTCCAAGCTGGAGTTCAGCCTGATGCTGCTGGGCTGGGGCGCCGATACCGGCGAGCCGTCCTCGCCGCTGAAATCGCTGCTGGCGACCAACAATCCGGCGAAGGGCTTCGGCACCGCCAACCGCGGCCGCTTCTCCGATCCCAAGCTCGACGATCTCCTGCAGCAGGCGCTGGAGACCGTGGACGACGACAAGCGCTCGCTGCTGCTGCAGCAGGCGACCGAGGTCGGCATCGGCGATGTCGGCATCATCCCGCTGCACTACGAGGTGACGATCTGGGGCATGCGCAGCGACCTCACCTTCGAGGGCAATGCCAGCCAGTACACCCAGGCCTTCGACATCCATCCCGTGAAGCAGTGAGCGGCGTGGTGGGTTCGCCGAGCGAGTTCGGGGGTGGGTTTGAGACGCCCCGTCCAGCCCGCCAGGACTCAACCTCGTGACCGTCTTCATCCTCCGCCGGCTGATGCAGAGCGCGGTGGTGCTGGTGGTGATGTCGGCGCTGGTGTTCGTCGGCGTCTTCGCGATCGGCAATCCCGTCGACATCCTGATCAGCCCGCAGGCGGACCAGGCGGAGATCGCCCGCGCCACCGCCGCCCTCGGCCTCGACAAGCCGCTCTGGGAGCAATATTTCATATTTGTTGTCAATGCCTTGCATGGCAATCTCGGGATCTCCTTCGTGTTCAACGAGCCGGCGCTGCGGCTCATCGCCGAGCGCCTGCCGGCGACCTTGGAGCTCGCCCTCAGCGCCATCGTCATCTCGGTGGTGCTGGGGCTCCCGCTCGGCCTCTATGTTGGCCTCAAGCCCGACACGGCGGTGTCGCGGACGATCGCGGCGGGCTCGATCCTGGGCTTCAGCCTGCCGACCTTCTGGGTCGGCATCATGCTGATCATGGTGTTCGCGGTTGAGCTCGGCTGGCTGCCGTCGACCGGACGCGGCGCCACCGTCAATGTGCTCGGCATCGATCTCAGCATCCTCACCTGGGACGGGCTCAAGCATCTGCTGCTGCCGGCGATCAACCTCGCGCTCTCGCGCGTCGCGCTGGTGATCCGCCTCGCCGCCTCCGGCACGCGCGAGGTCGTGCACATGGACTACGTCAAGTTCGCCCGCGCCAAGGGGCTGAGCCAGCGTCGCGTCATCGGCGTCCATGTGCTGAAGAACATCCTGATCCCGATCGTCACCGTGCTCGGCCTCGAGACCGGCGCCGTCATCGCCTTCTCCGTCGTCACCGAGACGATCTTCGCCTGGCCCGGCATCGGCCGGCTCATCATCTCGTCGATCACCGTGCTCGACCGTCCGGTGATCGTCGCTTATCTCATGATGACCGTGTTCCTGGTGATCCTGATCAATCTCGCCGTCGATATCCTCTACTCGCTGCTCGATCCGCGCGTGCGCTATGGCGAGGCGCGGGCATGACCGCCGCCGCCGAGGACGACGTCATGGCGGAGGCGCCGCGGGCGGAGACGCCGCTCCGCCGCTTCCTCGCGGACTTCTTCGCCTCGCGCCTCGCCACCGTCGGCCTCGTGCTGCTGCTCGCGGTGATCTTCATCGCGCTCTTCGCGCCCTTGATCTCGCCGCAGAATCCCTATGATCTGGCGGCGCTCGACCTCCTCGACGGCCGTCTGCCGCCGGGCTCGCAATCGGCAGACGGGCTCACCTACTGGCTCGGCACCGACGACCAGGGCCGCGACATGCTGTCGGCGATCTTCTACGGTCTCCGCACCAGCCTCGCGGTGGGCGCGCTCAGCGCCGTCTTCGCGCTGGCGCTCGGTACCGCGCTCGGCCTCCTTGCCGCCTATGTCGGCGGGCGGACGGAGAGCCTGATCATGCGGCTGGTGGATCTCCAGCTTTCCTTCCCGGCGATCCTGGTGGCGCTGATCCTGCTGGCGCTGCTGGGGCAGGGGATCGGCAAGATCATCCTCGCTCTCGTCGTGGTGCAATGGGCCTATTTCGCCCGCACCGTCCGCGCCTCCGCGCTGGTGGAGCGACGCAAGGAGTATGTGGAGGCAGCGCGCTGCCTCGCCCTCGGCGATGCGCGCATCATGCTGCACCACCTGCTGCCGAACTGCCTGCCGCCGCTCATCGTGGTGATGACCGTGCAGGTGGCGCACGCGATCGCACTCGAAGCGACCCTCTCCTTCCTCGGCATCGGCCTTCCCATCACCGAGCCGTCGCTCGGCCTGCTGATCGCCAACGGCTTCGAATACATGATGAGCGGCAAGTACTGGATCAGCTTCTTCCCCGGCGTCGCGCTGCTGATCGCCATCGTCGCCATCAACCTCGTCGGCGACCGCCTGCGCGACGTGCTCAATCCGCGGCTGCAGAGATGAGCGCCGCCCAGCCCCTGCTGGCGGTCAGGGATCTGCACACGCATTTCTTCACCCGGCTCGGCGTCGTGCGCGCGGTGGACGGCGTCAGCTTCACCGTCGGGCGCGGCGAGGTGCTGGGTCTCGTCGGCGAATCCGGCTCCGGGAAAACCGTCACGGGATTCTCGATCCTGGGCCTCGTCGATCCGCCCGGCCGCATCGCCGGCGGCCGCATCCTCTTCGAAGGCGTGGACCTGACGCGGCTGCCGGAGGCGCGGCTCCGGGAACTCCGCGGCGAGCGGATCGCGATGATCTTCCAGGACCCGATGATGACGCTCAATCCGGTGCTGCGGATCGAGACCCAGATGGTGGAGGCGATCCGCGCGCACCATCCCGAGGTCGCCGCCGCCGAGGCGCGCCGGCGCGCCCGCGACGGTCTGGCGCGGGTCGGCATTCCCGCCGCCGAGGAGCGGCTCGCCGCCTATCCGCACCAGTTCTCCGGCGGCATGCGTCAGCGCGTCGCCATCGCCATTGCGCTGCTGAACCGGCCGGCGCTGCTGATCGCCGACGAGCCGACGACGGCGCTCGACGTCACCATCCAGGCGCAGATCCTGCACGAGGTGCGCCGGCTCTGCGCGGAGAGCGGCACGGCGCTCGTCTGGATCACCCATGATCTCGCCGTCGTCGGCGGCCTCGCCGACCGCGTGGCGGTGATGTATGCGGGCCGCATCGTCGAGGAGGGGCCGGTGGACGCGGTGCTCGACCATCCGCTGCACCCCTACGCCAAGGGGCTGATCGGCTCGGTGCCGAGCCGCAACCGCCGCGGGGCGCCGCTGCAGCAGATCCCCGGCATGACGCCGTCGCCGCTCCGCCTGCCGGCGGGCTGCAGCTTCCGCACGCGGTGCGAGCGCGCCGACGGCGAATGTCGCGAAATGCCGGAGCTCATGTCGGTGCCGGCGCGGCACCTCGTGCGCTGCTTCCATCCCCACCTCGAGGCAGCGTCATGAGCGCGGCGCCGCTCGTCGAGCTCCGCCAGGTCTCGAAGCGCTTCCAGCGGCCGCTCGATCTCGCCGAGAAAATGGCGCGCCACCTCGGCGCTGCCGTGAGCGAGCGGGTGGTCCACGCGGTCGATCGCGTCGATCTCAGCGTGTTTCCGCGCGAGGTGGTGGGGCTGGTGGGAGAGTCCGGCTGCGGCAAGTCGACGCTCGGCCGCGTCGTCGTCGGGCTCTACGAGCCCAGCGACGGCGCCGTGCTGCTGAGAGGCGTCGACCGCGCGGGTCTCGATCGCGAGGCGCGGCGGCGCGCGCAGCTGCACGCGCAGATGATCTTCCAGGATCCCTTCGCCTCGCTCAATCCGCGCCTCAAGGTGCGGGAGATCGTCGGCGAGGCGCCGCGGGTGCACCGCCTCGTCGCGCGGCGCGATCTCGATCCCATGCTGGACGATCTCCTCCGCCGGGTCGGTCTCGACCCCAGCTACAAGTCGCGTTATCCGCATCAGTTCTCCGGCGGCCAGCGCCAGCGCATCGGCATCGCCCGCGCGCTGGCGGTCGCGCCGGAGTTCGTCGTCTGCGACGAGCCGGTGGCGGCGCTCGACGTCTCGATCCAGGCGCAGATCATCAATCTCTTCGGCAGGCTCCGCGAGGAGCTCGATCTCGCCTATCTCTTCATCAGCCACGATCTGGGCGTGGTCGAGCACATCGCCGATCGCATCCTCATCATGTATCTGGGCCGGATCGTCGAGAGCGCGCCCACCGAGGCGCTCTTCGCCGCGCCGAACCACCCCTATACCCAGGCGCTGCTCGCCGAGGTGCCGCGCCTCGACGTCAGGCGGCGCAGCTTCGCGCCGGTCAAGGGCGAGATCCCGTCGCCGCTCGATCCGCCCTCCGGTTGCCACTTTCATCCGCGCTGTCCCCATGCGATGGAGCGCTGTCGCCGCGAGGCGCCGGCGCTCCGCGAGATCGCGCCCGGCCGCCACTCCGCCTGTCATCTCAACGAGCGAGGCTGATCCCATGACCCCGCCCCGTGTCCTTCCCGGCGTCCTCTACCGGCAAGATCCGACCGCGCCCGAACTGCCGCTGGTGTTCGATTCCCCGCACAGCGGCACCCAGTATCCGGAGGATTTCAAGTACAGCTGTCCGCTGGAGGTGCTGCGCAGCGCCGAGGATACTTTCGTGGACGAGCTCTATGCCGGCGCGGCGGCCCAGGGCGCGACGCTGATCGGCGCCTATTTCCCGCGCAGCTACATCGACGCCAACCGCGATGTCGGCGACATCGACGAGAAGCTGCTGGATGCGCCGTGGCCGCGAAAGCTCGCGCCCGGCGACAAGACGCGGCTCGGCATGGGCCTGATCCGGCGCCTGGCGGTGCCGGAGCTCCCCGTCTACAGCCGCAAGCTCGCGGTGCGCGAGGTGCAGGCGCGGATCGACCGCTACTACGTGCCCTATCATGCCGAGCTGCAGGCGGTGGCGAGCCGCCTCCATGCCCGCTTCGGCGGCTTCTGGCACGTCAACTGCCATTCCATGAAAAGCGTCAGCAACGAGATGGCGAGCGAAGGGGCGGGGATCCCGCGGGCGGATTTCGTGCTCGGCGACCGCGATGGCACCACCTGCGCGCCGGAGCTCACGGGCTTCGTCGCCGATTTCCTGCAGCAGCGCCGCTATGACGTCCGCATTAACGATCCCTACAAGGGCGTCGAGCTCGTGCGCCGCCACGGCCGCCCGGACGAGAACTGCCACAGCCTGCAGATCGAGGTGAACCGGCGTCTCTATATGGACGAGGCGACGTTCCAGCGGAACGACAACTTCGCCCGCCTCAAGGCCGATCTCGACGCGCTGGTGGCGGCACTCGCCGGCTTCGTCCGCGCCCGGCTGCCGGCGGGCTGACGATCCCGCGCCCTGCGGCGCGGGAAATGAATTTCCCATCTTGATGAGGCCGCCGCTCCGCATAGCTCGCTAGAGGCGGGAGGCGCTGGCTGCCGGCTGCCGTCGATCGGTTGCCATCGTATGCACCGCGAAGATCAGCGCCGCGGGCGGCCGGCCCATCGGTCGGCGGACCGGCCAAGGGAAGGGGAGAACGAGCGCATGGCTCAGCAGGAGCAGGATTGGTCTACGACCGTCCGCCGCAGCAACGGTGGGGTGCCGGTAGGGCTGCCGGCGATCTCGGAGCAGGAGTTGCTCCGTCGCAAGGATTTCCTCGAGATCAGCGAGGCCGATCTGAAGCGGATCGCCAGCATCAATGATCTGGCGGAGCGCTACGCGGACTCGGTGATCGAGGATTTCTACCGGCATCTCCTCAATTTCGAGGAGACCCGCGTATTCTTCCAGAACCCGGCAACGCTGCAGCGGGTCAAGAACCTGCAGAAGGATTATTTCCTTCGCCTGACCCAGGGAAACTACGACGTCGCCTATGCCCAGAACCGGCTGCGGATCGGCGCCATCCACGAGCAGGTGGGGCTGCCGGTCAAGTCATATCTCGGCATGTACAACTTCTATCTCCGTGCCGTCGCCAGCAAGCTGGTCGAAGGCTTCCCGAAGCGGCCGGCGGATGCATGGGCGGCGTTCCTGTCGCTGATGAAGCTGACCTTCTTCGACATGGGACTCGCGATCGACACCTACGTCTATTCGCGCGAGCGCACCATCCGCGAGCAGCAGGAGGCGATCCAGGAGCTGCCGACGCCGGTGCTGCCGTTCCGCGAGGGCATGCTGCTGGTGCCGATCATCGGCCTCATCGACACCCAGCGCGCCCGCCAGCTCACCGAGCAGTTGCTGCGCGCGATCAGGAGCGACCGCGCCAAGGTCGTGGTGATCGACATCACCGGCGTCCAGTCCGTGGACTCCAAGGTCGCCAACCACATCGTGCAGACCGTCGAGGCGGCGCGGCTCATGGGCGCCACGGTCATCATCGCCGGCGTGGCGCCGGAGATCGCCCAGACCATGGTCACGCTGGGCATCGAGCTGACGCGGATGACGACCGTCGGTGATCTTCAGAGCGGGATCGAGTACGCCGAGCGGCTCCTGGGCTACACGGTCACGCGCGCGCCGCACAAGTCGATCCCGACCGCCTAGCAGGACCATCTCATGCGCGCTTCGATCATGAAGCAGTCGAAGACCCTGATCGCGTCGGTGCAGGGCTCGATGACCGATGCCGATCTGGCGCAGCTCCGGGACGAGCTGGTGATCGGGGTGCGTCAGCACCGCTCGACCGGCGTCATCGTCGATGTGACCATGCTCGACGTGATGGATTCCTTCGCGGCTCGCACGCTGCGCGGCATTGCCCAGATGGTGAAGCTGCTGGGGGCGCAATCCATTATCGTCGGCATCCAGCCCGACGTCGCCTTCTCGATGGTGCAGCTCGGCCTTCGCCTCGAAGGAACCCGAACTGCGCTCGATCTGGAGGACGGGCTCGAGCTGCTGCGACTGCTTGAGAATGGAGAGCCCGCCGTTGGTGACTAGCGACGGCGAACTGATCGTTCCCATTCGGGCGGACGTCGATATTCTCTTGGCGCGGCAGAAGGCGCGCGCGCTGGTGATGCCGCTCAGATTCTCCACCAGCGAGCTCACGGTGATCGCGACCGCCATCTCCGAGGTCGCGCGCAACATCGTGAGCTATGCCGGCCAGGGCGAGGTGGAGCTGGCGATCGTGCAGCAGGGCGCGCGCCGCGGACTGCGCGTCATCGCGCGGGACCACGGGCCGGGGATCGCCGACATCGAGCGCGCGATGCAGGACGGGTTCTCCACCTCGCGCAGCCTCGGTCTCGGGCTGCCCGGCTCCAAGCGGCTGATGGACGAATTCCAGATCGCCTCGCAGATCGGCGAGGGCACCGTCGTGACGATGATCAAGTGGGAGCATTGAGTCCCTGAGATGGCCAGCGATGACCCGCCGCTTCTGGACTACGGCCTCGCCTGCCGGGCCCTGGGCGATGCGCAGGAATCCGGCGATCTCTCGGCCGTCCTTCCGACGCCCTACGGCCTCCTGCTCGCCGTCGCCGACGGGCTGGGACACGGCTACAACGCGGCGCTGGCCTCGCGCATCGCGGTGGCGGCGCTGGAGGCGAATCGCGCGCGGCCGCTGGAGTGGCTGCTGCCGCATTGCCATGAGGCGCTGACGGGAACGCGCGGCGTCGCCCTATGCGTGGCGGCGCTCAACGTGGACGACTCATCGATGACCTGGACCTCGATCGGCAACGTGGAGGGGATGCACCTGCGCGTCGGGCCGACGGGAGCGCGCGAGCGCGAGCACGTGATGATGCGGAGCGGCGTCGTCGGTCACCGGATGCCGACCTTGCGGACGACGACACGTCCGCTCTTGCCCGGCGATCTCCTCGTCTTCGCGACGGATGGCGTGCGCGAGGGCTTCGAGAAGCTGGCGAATTTGCGCCGCCCGCCGCAGGAGATCGCCGACGACATCCTGGCTCAGTACGGCAAGACCAGCGACGATGCCTTGGTCCTGGTGGGCCGTTGGCGTGGTCGCGGCGGAAGCAGCCCATGACCGTGGACTTCGGCAATCTCGAGAGCTCCTACCGCAATGCGCTCACCGCCTACGTGGTGGAGCAGTCCGACGAGGCGCATCTCGTCGATGCGCTCGAGCTCGGTCGCTCCGCGCTGGCTTCCGGGCGGAGCCTGCTCGATCTGCTCTCCGTGCATCAGTCCCTGGTGCCGCCGATGGTCACCCGATCCACCAAGGCCGCCGAGGTGAAGCGGCGCCTGGCGCGGGCCGACGAGTTCCTCTCCCAGGTGGCGGCGCCCTTCGAGATGACCCACCGCGGCTGGCGCGAGGTCATCGAGCGCCTCAGGGCGGCGAACGAGACGCTGGAGCTGCGCGTCGCCGCCCGGACGGCGGCCTATCGCGAAAGCGAGGAGCGGCTCGACCGGGCGCAGCGGATCGCCGGCATCGGCAGCTGGGAGCTCGATGTCGTGACATGCGCGGAGATCTGGTCGAGGCAGATGTACCGTCTGCAGGGATTGCCGCTCGACCTGACGCACGCGGCGCGGGACGGCATCGCCGCCCGCATTCACGAGGAGGACCGCGCGCTCTACGACGGCTGGATCGGCCAGCTGAAGAGCGGCGGCGACCCCGGCCCGATCGAATACCGCATCCGCCGGCCCGACGGCGAGCTGCGGACGGTCAGCGCCGAGGGCGCGCCGCTCTTCAACGGCACCGGCGCGGTGGTCAAGATCGCCGGCACCTTGCAGGACGTGACCGAGCGCAAGGCCTCGGAGGCCCGGCTGATGGAGCTGCAGGCGGAGCTCATCCATGTCTCGCGCCTGAGCGCCATGGGACAGATGGGCTCGGCGCTCTCGCACGAGCTCAACCAGCCGCTCACCGCCATCGTCAATTACGTCAAGGTGGCGCGGCGCGTGCTGGAGGGCGGCGAGCCGGCCCAGAAGGCGAAGGTGCCGGAGATGCTCGCCAAGGCGGCGGAGCAGGCGGCGCGGGCGGGCCAGATCATCCAGCGTCTCCGGGACTTCATCAGCAAGGGCAAGACCGCGCGCCAGGCCGAATCCGTGCCGGCGGTGATCCAGGAGGCGGTCGAGCTGGTCAGGATCGGCAGCGGCCATTCCGATATCCGGCCGCGGCTCGCCTTCGACGATGCGGCGACGGAGGCGGTGATCGATCGGATCCAGATCCAGCAGGTGCTGGTGAACCTGATGCGGAACGCGATGGAGGCGATGGCGGCCAGCGAGTGCCGCGAGCTCTCGATCGCCACGATGCTGCGCGAGGACGGCCTTATCGAGATCGGCATCGCCGATACCGGACCGGGTCTGGCGCCAGCCGTGGCCGCCAATCTCTTCAGCCCCTTCGTCACCACCAAGTCCACGGGCATGGGAGTGGGGCTGTCGATCTGCCAGGCGATCATTGCCGCCCATGGCGGCAGGATCTGGGCCGAGCCCAACGCGGGCGGCGGCACCGTCTTCCGCTTCACCCTGCCGACCAGCGAGGCCGTCGCCGTCGAGCCGCCGCCCTGATCGGACGGCTCAGGTCTCGAACTGCTCCTTGAGGATGCGCTCCTCGAGCTTGTGCTCGGGATCGAAGAGCGCGGTCTGGGCGACGGCGCGGGTCTCGCGCACCTCGACTTCCAGTACGTCGCGGACCTCGGTGAAGTCGGCGGTGGCGCTCACTGGCCGCTTCTCCGGCTCCAGCACCTCGACGCGCACCTGCGCCGCGCGCGGCAGCAGGGCGCCGCGCCAGCGCCGCGGCCGGAAGGCGCTGATCGGGGTCAGCGCCAGAAGGTCGGCGCCGAGTGGCACGATCGGACCATGGGCGGAGAGATTGTAGGCGGTGGAGCCCACCGGCGTCGCCACCAGGACACCGTCGCTCATCAGCTCGTCGACGCGCACGACATCGTCGATGCGGATACGCAGTTTTGCCGCCTGGCGCTCCTGGCGCAGCAGCGAGACCTCGTTGAAGGCGATGGCGCGGTGGTGCTTGCCGTGCTTGTCGGAGGCGCGCATCTCCAGGGGATGCAGCGTCACCGGCTCGGCGCGCGCGAGCCGCTCCGGCAGCGCCTCGGGCTCGTAGTTGTTCATCAGGAAGCCGACGCTGCCGCGGTGGAAGCCGTAGATCGGCATGCCGCGGTCCAGAAACCGGTGCAGCGTCTCCAGCATGAAGCCGTCGCCGCCCAGCGCCACGATGACCTCGGCCTCCTCCGGCACGGCGTTGCCGTAGAGCTTCGAGAGCTCGGCGAGCGCCGCCTGCGCGGTCGCGTGCTCGCTGGCGACGAAGGCGATTTTTCTCGGCGGGTAGGTGAAGAAGGCCAAGGGCGGCTCGGAAGGTTCGGGTTGGCGGGCGGCCAGGCGGCGGCCTCAGCCGCCGGTGACGCTCATGTGCCGCCCGATGGAGGGGCGGCGGTGGCGGCGATCGATGACGAAGTCATGACCCCTGGGCTTGCGGGAGATCGCCTCGTGGATCGCCGCCTCCAAAGGCTGATCGCTCTCCGACGCGCGCAGCGGCGCGCGCAGGTCGGCGGCATCCTCCTGGCCGAGGCACATGAACAGCGTGCCGGTGCAGGTCAAGCGCACCCGGTTGCAGCTCTCGCAGAAATTATGGGTGAGAGGCGTGATCATGCCGATGCGCTGGCCGGTCTCGCGCACGGTGTAGTAGCGCGCCGGACCGCCGGTGCGGTAGTCGCTCTCGTCGAGGGTCCAGCGGCGCTGCAGCTCGGCCCGCACCATGCTGAGGGGCAGGTACTGGTCGAGGCGCGTCTCGCTGCCGACCTCGCCCATCGGCATCACCTCGATGAAGGTGAGGTCGAAGCCCTCGCCGGCGCACCATTCCACCAGGCGGTGGAACTCGTCGTCGTTGACGCCGCGGAGCGCCACCGTGTTGATCTTGACTGCGAGGCCCGCGCGTTTGGCGGCGGCGATCCCCTCCATCACCTGGCCGAAGCGGCCCCAGCGGGTGATGGCGGTGAACCTCTCCGCATCCAGCGTATCGAGCGAGACGTTGATGCGCCGGAGGCCGGCGCCGCGCAGTTCCTCGGCGTAGCGGGCGAGCTGGCTGCCGTTGGTGGTGAGGGTGAGCTCCTCGAGGGCGCCGCTCTCCAGATGGCGGCCGAGGCCGCGGATCAGGGTCATGATGCCGCGCCGCACCAGCGGCTCGCCGCCCGTGAGCCGCAGCTTGCGCACACCCAGGCGTATGAAGGCGCCGCAGGCGCGGTCGAGCTCCTCCAGGGTCAGGATCTCCGCCTTCGGCAGGAACGTCATGTCCTCGTTCATGCAATAGACGCAGCGGAAGTCGCATCGGTCCGTGACCGAGACCCGTAAGTAGCTGATATTCCTTCCGAATGGATCTTTCATGTGCCCGCGAGAGTCCCGCAAAACGCGCCCGTGCGCAAGCCACCTTAGGGCGACCTGTCTCCAGCACCTAATATAGGGCGTCGCCCGGCGAATTTGCGGGAAAGCAGCGCTTCGGGCAGAGTTGAGCGGGGGCGGCCGATATCGCGCGGCCCGTGGGGGATGCTCTGCTCGCGCACAGCCTGTTCGACGTCCTGGCGCTGCTGGCGGGACTCGCGGCTTTCCGCTGGATCCGCATGCCGGCGTCCGCCGCACCGCCGCCCTGGCAGCGCCATCCGCTCTATTTGCCGGTGGCGACGATCGGCGTGACCGCGGGCGCCTACCTGCTGGGCTCGCTCAACCTCTGGCTTACTGGCATCGGCGGCATCGCCCGCAGCATCGAGGGCGGCCTCGCCGGCGGCGTCCTGGCGGTGGAGATGCTGAAGGCGGCGACCGGCCTCCGCGGCTCGACCGGGCTGCGCCTGGTGGCGCCGCTCGCGGCGGCGATCGTGGTGGGCCGCATCGGCTGCTTCCTCGCCGGCCTCGACGACATGACCTACGGCACGCCGACGGCGCTGCCGTGGGGCGTCGATTTCGGCGATGGCGTGCCGCGCCATCCGGTGCAGCTCTACGAGTCCCTGACGATGGCGGTCTTCCTGGCCGCTTTCCTCGTCCTGCTGCGCCGCGGCCATCCGCTGGCGCTGCGCGCCGGCTTCTATCTCTTCATCGGCGTCTATGCCGGGCAGCGCTTCCTCTGGGAGTTCCTGAAGCCCTACGGCACGGTGCTGGGACCGCTCAATCTCTTCCACCTGCTGTCCCTGGCGCTCGTCGCCTACGCGATCCTGCAAGCCCGCAAGGAGTTGGCCGAGCCATGCACGACTTCAGCGACCTCGACGCCGCTCAGCGCCTGACTACGGCCGCCGCGCCGATCCGCAAGCCGCGGCCCTACATCTTCCTGGGCCAGACCACCTCGCTCTGCGAGACCTGCCTCGCCCTGGTGCCGGCGAAGATCCTGCAGGAGGGCGAGAGCATCTTCTACCAGAAGCGCTGCGCCGAGCATGGCGTGCAGAAGACGCTGGTCTCCACCGAGGCGCGCTACTGGAAGCGCTGCCGCGATTTCCTGAAGCCCGGCGACGTGCCGCTCAAGTTCCACACCCGCATCGACAAGGGATGCCCCTACGACTGCGGTCTCTGTCCCGACCACGAGCAGCACAGCTGCCTCGCGATCCTGGAGGTGAACGAGCATTGCAATCTCGCCTGCCCCACCTGCTTCGCGGGCTCCTCGCCGGCGCGGAGCGGCACGCGCGGCCTCGCCGAGATCGAGCGCATGCTCGATCTGCTGGTGGAGAGCGAGGGGCAGCCGGACCTGCTGCAGATCTCCGGCGGCGAGCCCACGATCCATCCGCAGATCCTGGATATCCTGCGCGCCGCCCGCGCGCGGCCGATCCGCCATCTCATGCTCAACACCAATGGCATCCGCATCGCCAACGATTTGGATTTCGTGGCGGCACTCGCCGAGATGAAGCGCGGCTTCGAGGTATACCTGCAGTTCGACGCGCTCTCCAAGGAGGCGCTGCAGACGATCCGCGGCGCCGATCTCCGCCGCGTGCGCGAGCGCGCGCTGGAGAATCTGGAGCGGGCGGGCATCTCGACGACGCTGGTCTGCGTCATCCGCAAGGGCGTCAACGACGGCGAGATCGGCGAGGTGCTGCGCCACGCCCAGGGCTGGTCCTGCGTGCGCGGCGTCACCTTCCAGCCGGTGCAGGATGCCGGCCGCAACGAGGGCTACGATCCCGCGGAGAACCGCATCGTGCTCTCGGAGATCCGCCGCGCCATCATCGACCAGTGGGGCGTCTTCGGCGAGGACGACCTCATTCCGCTGCCGTGCAATCCCGACGCCATCTCGATCGGCTACGGGCTGCGTGCCGCCTCGGAGGTGGTGCCGGTGACGCACCTCTTTCCGCAGGAGGTGCTGGTGCAGCAGGCGCCCAACGCCGTCACCTTCGAGGGAAGACCGGAGATGCGCCAGCTCCTCGTCGAGCTGCTCTCGCTCTCCTGCGCCGGCCAGCAGTCCGCGAACGTGCTGCAGGAGGTGCTCTGCTGCCTGCCGCTGGTGGAGGTGCCGGCGGCGCTCGGCTACGACCGCGTCTTCCGCGTCACCGTGGTGAGCTTCCTCGACCGCTTCAACTTCTGCCTCGCCGGCGTCAAGCGCTCTTGCATCCACTTCGTCACGCCCGACCGCATTATCCCCTTCGACACCTACAACATGTTCCACCGCCCGGGCCTCGTCCGATGAGCGAGCCGGCGCCGCTTCCGTCGGGCCCGCGCGCGTTGATGAGCGGCTGGCAGATCGTCAGCTTGATCTTCGGCATTCTCCTGCTGCTGCCCGGCGGCTGCTTCCTCTTCTTCGGTATCGGCATGACCGCCGATGGCGGCGAAATGTCCGGCATCGGTCCGCCGCTCCTCATCGTCGGCCTGCTGATCGCCGCGGTGGCAGTGCTCTGCTTCTGGCTCGCGTTCCGCCGCCGGGCGCCGCCAACACCGGGCCGCATCCCCTGAAAGCCGGCCAGATCATCACGCTGCTCTGCGCGCTGGTGCTGCTGCTGCCGGGCACCTGCTTCGGTGTGGTGGGCCTCTTGGTGATCACCGACCCGAGCGGGCTCGGCTGGGGCTTGCTCTCGCTGCTGATCTCGGTGGCGTTTCTCGCCGTCGTCGCCTGGATGGTGCGGGTCGTCATCCGGTGGAACCGGCCGCCGCCCGGTCGTGGGCGGAAGCCTTTATAAAACAGTATGTTGAAGGCTCTTGCGTAGGCTCCCGCGCGAGCCCATCCTTTGCTCATGCAGGAATTCACCATCAAGCCGGATCCCGATGACCCGCGCCTCACGCGCAAGGTCGGGGGCGTCGATCAGGACGGCAAGCCGGTCGAGACCTCGGTGGTGATGGAGCGGCCGCTGACGCTGTTCCTCAATGGCCAGGAGATCGTCACCATGATGACGATCGGCGATCATCCGAACTATCTTGCCGTCGGATATCTCCTCAACCAGAACATGCTGCGCGCCGATGACAAGGTGACCGGCATCGACTATGACGAGGATCTCGAGACCGTCGTGGTGCGCACCGCCCGGCGCACCAACTTCGAGAAGAAGCTCCGCAAGAAGACGCTGACCTCCGGCTGCGCCCAGGGCACCGTCTTCGGCGATCTCATGGAGAAATTCGACGAGATCGCGCTGCCGGCGGACGCGGTGCTGCGGACGTCGTGGCTCTATCAGCTGACAAAGAAGATCAACACCGCGCCCAGCCTCTATCTCGCTGCCGGCGCCATCCATGGCTGCGTGCTCTGCGAGGAGGACCGGCCGCTCGTCTACATGGAGGATGTCGGCCGCCACAACGCCGTCGACAAGATCGCCGGCTACATGCATCTCCACGGCGTCCTCCCCAAGGGCAAGATCTTCTATACCACCGGCCGGCTCACCTCGGAGATGGTGATCAAGACGGTGCAGATGCGGATCCCGATCCTGGTCTCGCGCTCGGGCTTCACCGCCTGGGGCGTCGATCTCGCGCGCCGCGCCGGCCTCACGCTGATTGGTCGCGCCAAGGGCAAACGCTTCGTGGCGCTCGCCGGCGAGAGCCGCATCGTGTTCGACGGCGGCGCCGCGGCCGTGGAGGAGGAGGGGCGGCAGCTCCAGCGCAAGGCGAGCATCACCGAGGATGCCGACTGAATTTCACGGCGTGCGCATCGCCGGCGTGCTGCTCGCCGGCGGCCAGTCGCGCCGGATGGGCGGCGGCGACAAGTCGCTGCGTCGCCTCGGCGGCAAGCCGATCCTCGCCCGCGTCATCGAGCGCGCGCGGCCGCAGGTAGCGGCGCTCGCCCTCAACGCCAACGGCGATCCCGCCCGCTTTGCGGCCTTCGACCTCCCGGTCATTGCCGACAGCGTGCCGGATTTCGCCGGCCCGCTCGCCGGCGTGCTGGTGGGGCTCGACTGGGCGGCGTCGCTGCCGGGCATCACTCATCTCGCGAGCTTCGCCACCGATGCGCCCTTCCTGCCGCGGGATCTGGTGCCGCGGCTGGTGGCGGGGCTCGGCGGCGGACGCTGCCGTCTCGCCTGCGCCGCTTCGAGTGGACAGGCGCATCCGGTCTTCGGCCTCTGGCCGCTCGATCTCCGCGCCGAACTCCGTCACGCCCTGGTCGGCGAGGAGATCCGCAAGGTCGACCGCTTCACCGCGCGCTATACGCTGGCGCAGGTGGATTTCCCCGTCGGCGAGGTCGATCCCTTCTTCAACACCAACCGTCCCGAGGATCTCGCGGCGGCGGAGCAGCTGCTCGGCGTTCTGGGCGAGGCCTAGCCCAGCGTCGAATAGCCGCCGTCGACCGCGATCGCCGCGCCGGTGACGAAGTCGGAGGCGGCGCTCGCCAGGAACACGGCGGTGCCGGCGAAATCCCGGGGATCGCCCCAGCGGCCGGCGGGCGTGCGCGCCAGCACGCGCTCGTGCAGCCCCTCGACCTGGCGGCGGGCGCCGCGGGTGAGCTCGGTGTCGATCCAGCCCGGCAGCACCGCGTTGGCCTGGATGTTGTGCTTGGCCCAGGCGGTCGCCATCGACTTGGTGAACTGCACGATGCCGGCTTTGCTGGCGGCATAGGCGGGCGAGTAGGGGGCGGCGAAGATCGACATCATCGAGCCGATACTGATGACCTTGCCGAAACCGGCCTTGGTCATCGCCGGAAAGGCCGCCTGGGAGGCCATGAAGGCGCTGGTGAGGTTGGTGTCGAGCACCGTCCGCCACTCCGCCAGCGACACCTCCTCGGGCGGCTTGCGGATATTGGTGCCGGCATTGTTGACGAGGATCTGCAGGCCGCCGAACTTCGCGACCGTGACCTCCACCATGGCCAGGCAGTCGGCCTCCTTCGTCACGTCCACTTCGATCGCCGCCGCCTTGGCGCCGAGCTTCTGCAGTGTCGCCACCGCCGCCTCGTTCTTGGTCTTGTTGCGCCCGGCGATCATGACGGCGGCGCCGGCCTGGGCCAGCCCTTCCGCCATGCCGAGGCCGATGCCGCCGTTGCCGCCGGTGACGAGGGCGACACGGCCAGTGAGATCGAAGAGCTTCATCGCGAAGTGCCTCCGGGTCTGGGGTCAGCCTTAGTGGTTCGTGTCCGGCGGATGCGTCCCGCACCCGCCGGACACGAACCACC
>DATKPX010000608.1:0-4998 GCA_035523855.1 Allostellaceae bacterium | reverse complement strand
CCGATCCCTATGTGGAGCAGCTCCGGCATTTCTGCCGCGTGATCGACGGCGCCGAGGCGCCTGTCGTGAGCGGCGCCGACGGCATGGCAACGCTCCGGGCCACCCTCGCGGTGAAAGAGGCCGCCGAGACCGGCCGACCGGTCGATCTCGCCTGAGATCTATTCCAAACTCTGGTCGCGCATGCCCGGGCTGCGCCCTTGTGCATGCCCAGGCTGCGCCCTTGCCGGCTGGTCAAGCGCGCCGGCCCGTGATCCACTAGCGCGATACCGTTAGGGATCGGAGGCGTCATGGCGGTGATGGCGGGAAAACGGGCGTTCCTCGAGCTCCTGAGGCAGGAGGGCGTCGACGTCATCTTCGGCAATCCCGGCACCACCGAGCTGCCGCTGATGGACGCGCTCGCCGTCGAGCCCAGGATGCGCTACGTGCTGGCGCTGCAGGAGGCCGCGGTGATGGCGATGGCGGACGGCTATGCCCAGGCCTCGGGGCGCCTCGCCGTCGTCAACGTGCATGTGACGCCGGGTCTCGGCAACGCCATGGGCATGCTCTACGACGCCCAGAAGGCGGGCTCGCCGATCCTCGTCACCGCCGGCCAGCACGATCAGAGCTTCACCGCCACCGAGCCCATCCTCTGGGGCGACCTGCCGCCGATCGCGCGGCCGCTGGTGAAGTGGTCCTCCGAGGTGCATCGCCTGGTGGAGCTGCCGCGCGCCATCCACCGCGCCGCCAAGACCGCGCTCGCGCCGCCGACCGGACCGGTCTTCCTGTCGCTGCCCGGCGACGTGCTGACGTCGGAGGCCGACATCGATCTCGGCAAGCCCACGCGCGTCGCGCCAGCCACGCGCGGCGACGCGGCGGCGATCGAGGCGGCGGCGGTGCTGCTGCTCAAGGCGGAGCGGCCGGTGATCATGGCCGGCGACGCGGTGGCGCAGAGCCGCGCCCATCCCGAGCTCATCAAGCTCGCCGAGCTGCTCGGCGCGCCGGTCTATCCCGAGGGCGTCGCCAGCACCGCCTCCTTCCCGTCCTCGCATCCGCTCTTCAAGGGGCCGGTGACGCGCCTCGCGCCGACGCTGCGGGCGATGCTGGAGCAGCACGATCTCCTCTTCTCGGTGGGCGGCGATCTCTTCACCATGTCGCTCCCCTCCGATGTCGATCCGATGCCGCCGGGTCTGCCGATCGTCCACATCGACACCGATCCCTGGGAGCTCGGCAAGAACTATCCGGCCGATGTCGCGATCCTCGGCGATCCCAAGCCGACGCTGGCGGAGTTGCTGGCCGCAGTCGAGTCGCGGATGACCTCGGCGCAGCGCGCGGCGGCGCGCGCCCGCTCGGAGACGACCCGCGCGCAGATCGCCGGCGATCTCGCCAAGCTCAGGGCGCGCGCCAAGGCCGAGGCGGAGATCACGCCGATCCGGCCGCTCGCGCTCATGCAGGCGATCGGCGAGGCGCTGCCGCCCGAGACCATCGTCATCGAGGAGGCGCTCTCCTCCAATCCCGGCCTCCGTCAGTTCCTCAAGAGCGACGATCCCCAGAGCTTCTTCGGCCTGCGCGGCGGCGGCATCGGCTGGGGCTTGCCGGCGGCGATCGGTGCCAAGCTCGCGATGCCCGACCGTCCCGTGGTTGGCATCATCGGCGACGGCAGCTCGCTCTACACGATCCAGGCGCTCTGGACCGCGGCGCATGAGGATGTCGCCGTCGTCTTCGTCATCCTCAACAACGCTTCCTACCGGATCCTGAAGCAGCGCGCCAACAACATGCGCGGCCACGCGGCGCAGACCGATCTCTATGTCGGCATGGATCTCGTCAATCCCCGCGTCGATTTCGTCGGCCTCGCGCGCTCGCTGGGCGTGGCGGCGGAGCGCGCCACCACGATCGCGGAGGCGACGGCGCTGATCCGGCGCGGCATCGCCGGCAAATCGCCGCTCCTCATCGATGTCCAGATGGACACCGCCTTCAAGCCGGTCTGATCGTGATCCAGTCCATCGCGGAGGTACGGGCGCTCGAAGCCCGCGGCGAGACGCGGCGCACGCCCTGCGGCGCCGGACAGATGATCTGGCATATCTGGGGCGAGGGGCCGCCGCTGGTGCTGCTGCATGGCGGCTACGGCTCCTGGACCCATTGGGTGCGCAGCGTCGAGCATTTCAGCCGCCATTATCGCGTGCTGGCGGCGGACCTGCCGGGCCTCGGCGATTCCGCCGCGGCCCCCGATCCCTATACCGCCGACAGCATCGCGGCGATCGTCACCGAGGGCCTGGCCAGTCTCGTCAGGCCGAACGACACCATCGATCTCGCGGGCTTCTCCTTCGGCGGCCTCATCGGCGGTCATGTCACCGAGCGCCTGGGCGAACGGATGAAGCATCTCGTCCTGGTCGGCTCCGGCGGCACCGGCATTCCGCGGCCGACGCCGGTGGAGCTGGTGAAATGGCACCTGCGCGTGGGCGCGGCGGCGCAGCGGGAGGCCCATCGCGAGAACCTCGCGATCCTGATGATGGCCGACCCCGCCAACATCGATACGCTCGCGATCGATCTCCAGGTCGAGAACGCCGCCCGCGCCCGCACCAAGAGCCGCCCGCTGTCGCGCAATCCGACGCTGCTCAAGGCATTGCCGAAGATCAAGGCCAAGCTCTCCGGCATCTGGGGCGAGCGCGACATCACCGCGCACGGGATCATGGAGGAGACGCGCAAGCTGCTGCAGTCGTTCCAGCCCGAGGCGCGCTTCACGGTGGTGCCCGCCGCCGGCCACTGGGTGGCCTATGAGGCGGCGGATGCGTTCAACGCCGCGCTGCTCCGGCACCTGCGCGATTAGATAGACTCACCACGGAGACACGGAGAAGAGTTCTGGACGAGCAGAGGTGCGTCCTTCGACGCGCTCGCTCCGCTCGCTTGCTCAGGATGAGGGGGTTTTCTTCATGCCATTCACGATGATCCTCATCCTGAGCAAGCGAAGCGCGTCGAAGGACGCGGGATGTTCCGCAAGACACGCTTCTCCGTGCCCTCCGTGGTGAAACCCTACTGTCCCGAATCCATGATGCCCTCGCCAGTGGGGCGGTCGGGCTTCACCGCGCCGGCGGGCAGGACCGGATTGAGCTGCCGCACCTGCGCGGCCATCAGCGACGTCAGCCGCCGAGCATCGGCGAGGAAGCGCGCTGATTCCTCGGGCGCGATCGATCCCTCGGTCAGCGTGCGGAACTTCGCCTCGTAGTCCGGCAGGCGCCAGGGGTGGCGGCCGTTGGGGTGGGCGTCGGCGACGGCGAGTTCGGCCTCGACGGTGCGGCCGTCGTTGAGCGTCGCGACCAGGCGGCCGCCGAAGGCGCGCTTTGACGGATCGGGCTCGAGATAGCGGGCGCTCCAGACAGGATCCTCGACGGTGCGGATCTTGCGCCAGAGCGCGATGGTGGAGGCGCGGTGCGCGCGCTCGCTGGCGTAGCTCCGCTCGTGATGCCAGCTGCCGTCCTCCAGTGCCACCGCGAGGATGTAGGGCAGCGAGTGGTCGAGGGTCTCGCGGCTGGCGTCGGGATCGTATTTCTGCGGATCCTTGGCGCCGCTGCCGATGACGGCGTGGGTGTGATGGCTGGTGTGGACGACGATCTCGCGCACCTGCGCCGGGTCGAGGCGCTGGCGCAGCTCGATCGCGAGATCGATGAGCGCCTGCGCCTGGTATTCCGCCGAATAGGCCTTGGTGTAGGTCTCGTGGATTGCGCGCGGGCGCTCGCCGGGCGCCGGCAGGCTCACCGTGTAGCTCGTCTTCGGCCCGCCCAGCATCCAGGCGATGACGGACTCCTCGCCCTCGTAGATCGGGCTGGGGCCGGCCTCGCCGCGCATGGCGCGGTCCACCGCCTCGATCGCGAGCTTGCCGGAGAAGCCCGGCACGAAGGCCTTCCAGGAGCTGATCTCGCCCTTGCGCGACTGCCGCGTCGAGAAGGCGAGGTGCACCGCCTGGTTGACCGCCTGATAGACCACCGGCACCGGCAGATCGAGCAGGCGCCCGATCCCCACCACGCTCGCCGGGCAGAGATGCGCCACATGGTCCTTCTTGAAGGCGTGCAGGCTGATCGCCTTCACCAGCGCCACATGCACCTCGTAGGCGACGGCGATCGCGCGAGCGAGCGCGGCGCCGTCGCGGCCGGTCTGCTGCGCCACCGCGATCAGCGGGCCGATGCTGTCGCCGGGATGGGAATAGTCGGCGGCGAGGAACGTGTCGTGGAAGTCGAGCTCGCGGACGGCTGTCGCATTGGCCCAGGCGGCCCATTCCGCCGCCACCGTCACGCCGTCGAGGCCGAAGAGGCTGGCGCCGCCGGCGCGCGGATTGGCGAGCGCCATGGCGCGCGCCGCGGCCACCGGCTGGCGATTGATGGCGGCGAGCGCCACCGCGGCGTTGTCGACGATGCGCGCCGCCACCAGCTCCGCGGTGTCGGTGTCGATATCCTTCAGCGTCGCGAGCTCCGCCAGCTTCCAGGCAAGCTGCTGCTCGCGCGGCAGGCGGTCCGCCGAGGGATGGACCCTCACCTCGTGAGCGATCATTGCAGCCGCTTCGCTCCGCGCGCGGCGATCGCGCGATGGCGGCGCAGCAGGGCCTGGGCGCGCTCCACCACCGGCACGTCGATCATCTTGCCGTCGACGGTGATGGCGCCGACGCCCGCCGCCGTCGCCTTCTCATAGGCGGCGACCACGCGTTCCGCATGGGCCACCTCGTCGGCCGCCGGCGAGAACTCCTCGTTGAGGATCGCGACCTGGCTCGGATGGATCACCGAGGCGCCGGCGAAGCCGATGCGGCGGGACCGGCGGATGGTGGCGCGGAAGGCATCGAGATCGCGGAAATCGGCGACGGTGCCAAGGAAGCCGAGCGGCAGAATCCCGGCGGCGCGAGCGGCGATGATCATCTGCTGCTTGGGGAAGAAGAGCGCCTCCGCCTCCGGCAGCATGCCGACCGAGAGGGCGAAATCCTCGGCGCCGAGCGTCATCGCGACGATGCGCGGATGCGCGCGGGCGATCTCCGCCATC
>DATKPX010000607.1:0-8740 GCA_035523855.1 Allostellaceae bacterium | reverse complement strand
TCGACGGCTACGATCTCGGCACCGCCATGCTGCTGCCCTTCGTCGCCCGGACCGACGGCGAGCGGCGCCAGGTGCGCGAGACCATCGAGGCCAACTGGGAGGGCCACCAGGTCTGGTTCGTGCTGGGCGGCGGCGCCTCCTTCGCCGCCTGGCCGATGCTCTACGCGGCGAGCTTCTCCGGCTTCTACATCGCGATGTTCCTGGTGCTGCTGGCGCTGATCCTGCGGCCGGTGGGATTCAATTTCCGCGACAAGCTCGCCGATCCGCGCTGGCGCGAAGCCTGGGACTGGGCGCTCTTCGTCAGCGGCCTGGTGCCGTCCCTCGTCTTCGGCGTCGCCTTCGGCAATCTGCTGCTGGGCGTGCCCTTCGGCTTCGACGGCGATCTTCGCCTCGACTACAGCGGCAGCTTCTTCGGCCTCCTCAATCCATTCGCGCTGCTCGCCGGGCTCGTCAGCGTCGCGATGCTGACGATGCATGGCGGCATCTGGCTCGCCGGCAAGACCGATGGCGCGGTCGCCGAGCGCGCGGCGCGGATCGCCAGCCTCGCCGGCCTCATCGCCGCCGGACTCTTCGGCCTCGCCGGCCTCTGGGTCGGCTTCGGCATCGAGGGCTACACGATCAAGAGCGCCCTCCATCACAACGGCCCCTCCAATCCCCTCGCCAAGAATGTGGGCCGCGACGCCGGCGCCTGGCTCGCGAACTACCGCATCCATCCCTGGCTGGCGCTGGCGCCGGTGCTGGGCTTCGTGGCGCCGCTCCTCGCCTCGCTATTGGCGGCGCGGCGCGCCGGCATCTGGGCGCTGATCGTGAGCGCGCTGGGTGTCGCCGGCATCATTGCCACCGCCGGGGTGTCGCTGTTTCCCTTCCTGTTGCCCTCCTCGATCGAGCCCAATGCGAGCCTCACTGTCTGGGATGCCTCCAGCAGCCGACTCACCCTCTTCATCATGCTGATCTCGGTGGTGCTGCTGCTGCCGATCGTGCTGGCCTATACCGCGTTCGCCCTCCGGGTGATGCGCGGCAAGGTGCGGCTCGAGGACGTCGAGCGCCACGAGAGCCAATATTAGGGAGCGCCGCACCATGTGGTACTTCAGCTGGATCCTCGGCCTCGGCCTCGCCGCCAGTTTCGCGGTGCTGAACGCGATGTGGTTCGAGCTCACCGAGGAGGGCCACGACCCGGACGTCTAAGCGGCAAGCGCCTTCATCTCCGCATAGAGATCGGCCTTGCCCTCGAAGCCGATGCCCGGCAGCTCCGGCATCACGATGTGGCCCTGCTCCACGCGCACGCGGTCGGGGAAGCCGCCATAGGGCTGGAAGAGATCGGGATAGCTCTCGTTGCCGCCGAGCCCCAGCCCCGCCGCGATGTTGAGCGACATCTGATGCCCGCCATGCGGAATGCAGCGCCGCCACGACCAGCCGGCCTGGCGCACCACCTCGAGGGTGCGCTGATACTCGCAGAGCCCATAGGAGAGCGCACAGTCGAACTGCAGCCAGTCGCGATCCGCGCGCATGCCGCCATAGCGCAAGAGATTGCGCGCATCCTGGTGGCTGAAGAGGTTCTCGCCGGTGGCCATCGGGCCGGCATAGACCTCGCCCAGCACCGCCTGCAGACGGTAGTCGAGGGGATCGCCGGCCTCCTCGTACCAGAAGAGCGGATAGTCGCCGAGCGCCTTGGCGTAGTCGATCGCGGTGGCGAGATCGAAGCGGCCATTGGCGTCGACGGCGAGCCGCGCGGTGCCGCCGATCTCCGCCAGCACCGCCTCGATGCGGCGACGGTCCTCGGCGAGATCGGCGCCGCCGATCTTCATCTTCACCACCGTGTAGCCGCGGTCGAGATATCCCCGCATCTCCGCGCGGAGCGCCGCCAGATCCTTGCCGGGATAGTAGTAGCCGCCGGCGGCATAGACGAAGACGCGGGGATCCGCCGTCCGGCCATGCCGCTCCGCCAGCAAACGGAAGAGCGGCTTGCCGGCGAGCTTCGCCACCGCGTCCCAGATTGCCATGTCGATGGTGCCGACGGCGACCGAGCGCTCGCCGTGCCCGCCGGGCTTCTCGTTCCGCATCATCGCGACCCAGACTCGGTCGGGATCGAGGGTGTCGCCGGCATCGTCGAGCAGCGACTGCGGCTCTGCCTCGAGCAGGCGCGGCGCGAAGCGCTCGCGGATCAAGCCGCCCTGGCCGTAGCGGCCGTTGGAGTTGAAGCCGTAGCCGACGACGCGGCGCCCGTCGCGCACGGCATCGGTGACGACGGCGACGAGGCTCGTCGTCATCTTCGTGAAGTCGATGTAAGCGTTGCGGATCGGCGAGCTGATCGGGCGCGTCACTTCGCGGACATCGACGATGCGGACGGACATGGCGGCTCCCTTCAACGGCACGGCCCGCAATCTAGTGCGGCCGCGCGCGCCTGGCAGCCGGAGTTTTCCACAAGGATTTGTGTCAGGCCCGTGAAGGGGGGATTGGCGGTATCGGGACTCCGTGATACTTTATCTAGTAGCTGATGGCTAATGGAGCCACAGGATACGGTGGGGGATGCGATGGAATCGATTTGGAATCCCGAGCGTATCGTGCAGTTGACCGAGCTCTGGAACCAGGGCCTGTCGACGGCGGAAATCGGCCGGCGGATCGGCGTAACGAAGAATGCGGTGGTGGGCAAGGCGCATCGCCTGCTGCTGACCCCGCGCCCCTCGCCGCTGAAGCGCAAGCCCGGCCCGCGGATACCGAAGGTGGTGAAGCCCAAGGTGGTGCAGATGAGCGGCCCCACCTGCTCCTGGCCGATCGGTCATCCCGGCGACAAGAACTTTCATTTCTGCGAGGAGCGCCCGGTGCAGGGCAAGCCCTACTGCGCCGCCCATGCGCAGATGGCGTACATCCGCCCGAAGAACAACAGCGCGGCGTGAGTCTGTTTCCTCGGGCGGCGAGCCGCCACATCCCCTCGTCGCCCGAGTAACGCCACCCCTCACCGCACCGCAGGCACGTACGGAAATACCGTCGACGGCTTCGAGGTGACCGAGCTCTTGCCGATGCCGAGACCGACCGGCGCGTTCGCGGCGATGCTGAACATGACGTCGGGCGCGTTGTCGGTAAGCGAGCGGCCGTTCCACTCGGCAAAGCCGAAGATGGCGGGCGTCCCCACCTCGTAGGGCAGCAGGTTGGGGCAGAAGCGTCGCGCGATCTTCTCACCGTAGGCGATCGGGTCGCCGCAGGTACCGCTTGCCGCCACCATGGCGGCGATCGCCGCGCTGACGGTCTTGCCATGGGTGGCGAGATCGTCGGCGGGACAGCCGCCGTTGAGACGGTTGCCGAGCCCCTCGTTGAACTGGGTGAAGAGCGGATGGATCATCGGCAGCCCCACCCGGTTGATCGCACGCCAGCCGCCGGCATCGGTGGCGAGCGTCGCCACCGCCCAGACGCCGATCTTCCGGTTGCCGCCGGCATCGGCCAGCAGCTCCGCATCGGGCACCTCGAGCACGACCGAGTGAACGGTATGACCGGCGAAAAGGTTCTTTGCCTTCTTCGGATCCCAGTCCGAGAGATCGATCGCGGTGCCGTCCTGGAACGCGTGGCCCACCGCATGCAGCACGTCTGGCTCGATCCAGAAAGGGTCGCCCGCCATGCCGACCCAGACGCGCAGACCGCTTGGCGCGGTGGCCGTCGTCTCGGTCACCCCTTCCACGACAACCGTGCCGGCGGCATGCGGGTCGACCGCCTCGGCGCCGGTGATCCGGCGCAGGGCGAAGCGCTGCTTCCCCTGCTGATCGCGCGCATCGAAGGTGAGACGATAGGTCAGGTCCTCGATCGCATCGCCATCGAGATCGACTTTGAACTCGTACATCCCCTCGGGATGGAAGCCGGGCGCCGGAACGGGACCGGCGATCGAGTGGCAGACGTTGATGACGAAGACGGTACCCGTCTCGCCGCGGAACAGGTAGAGATCCGTGATGTCGAGCCGGACGTCCTGGCGGGCGAGCGGGCAGTCGAGATGGTGCGACATGATGGTCACTCTCCTGTCTGGTCGGGTCAGCGGCCCGCGCACGCCAGCCATCGCGGCCGGCGCTTCGCGGCACTCCTGCTATTCGGTGATGGCTTGGTTCCCTCCGGCGGGCCTGTCTCTGCGGCCTGACGCCTCAATTTCTATCGCACGTTCCCGCTCGCGACGATCGATTGCGCTTGCCCGCGCTTGGTCGCGCTTGCTGAGGTTCAACTCGCGCGTTACCGCGTCAGCCGCCGCATGGCGCGGTCGAGGCCGTCGAGGGTGAGCGGGAACATCCGCTCCCCCATCAGTTTGCGGATCATGCCGATCGACTGGGTCGTGTCCCAGTAGCGCTCCGGCACGGGATTGAGCCATACCGCCTTCGGATATGTCGCCAGCAGCCGATTGAGCCAAACCTCGCCCGGCTCCTCGTTCCAGTGCTCGACGCTGCCGCCGGGCTGCACGATCTCGTAGGGGCTCATGCTGGCGTCGCCGACGAAGATCAGCTTGTAGCTCTGGTCGTAGGTGTGCAGCACCTCGTGAGTGGGGGTGCGCTCGACGTGCCGGCGCCAGGCGTCCTTCCACACCGCCTCGTAGGGGCAGTTGTGGAAGTAGAAATATTCGAGGTGCTTGAACTCGGCGCGCGCCGCCGAGAACAGCTCCGCGCAGGTCCTGATATGGCCATCCATCGAGCCGCCGATATCGAGGAAGAGCAGCACCTTCGCCGCGTTGTGCCGCTCCGGCCTGAGCTTGAGATCGAGCCAGCCGGCGTTCCGCGCCGTCGAGCGGATGGTGTCGTCGAGATCGAGCTCGGTGGGCGCGCCCTCGCGGGCGAACTGGCGGAGCCGCCGCAGCGCCACCTTGATATTGCGCGTGCCGAGCTCGACGCTGTCGTCGAGATTGCGGAACTCCCGCTTGTCCCAGACCTTGACCGCGCGGTTGTTGCGGTTGCCGTCCTGGCCGATGCGCACGCCCTCGGGATTGTAGCCATAGGCGCCGAAGGGCGAGGTGCCGGCGGTGCCGATCCATTTGCCGCCGCCCTGGTGCCGCCCCTTCTGCTCGGCGAGGCGCTTCTGCAGCGTCTCCATGAGCTTCTCCCAACCGCCCATCGCCGCGATCTGCTTTTTCTCCTCCTCGGTCAGCAGCTTCTCCGCGAGCTTCCTCAGCCACTCCTCGGGAATCTCGACGCCGGCGTCGCCGATCGGCTCGATGCCCTTGAAGAAATGGCCGAAGACGCGATCGAACTTGTCGAGATTGCGCTCGTCCTTCACCAGCGCCGCGCGGGAAAGATAGTAGAAGTCGTCGACGCTGTAAGCGGCGAGGTTCTTCTCCATCGCCTCCATCAGAGTCAAGTACTCGCGCAGGCTCACCGGGATCTTCGCCTGGCGCAGCTCGAGGAAAAAGCCGGCGAACATCGCTCAGCGCTCCCTTAGTTTCCGCCGCGCTCGCGCCGGTGCAGGAACGCCAGCCGCTCGAAGAGATGGACGTCCTGCTCGTTCTTGAGGAGGGCGCCGTGCAGCGGCGGAATGAGCTTCGCCGGATCCTTCGTGCGCAGCACCTCGGGCGAGACGTCCTCCACCATCAGCAGCTTGATCCAGTCGAGGAGCTCGGAGGTAGAGGGCTTCTTCTTGAGGCCCGGCACCTCGCGGATCTCGTAGAAGGCGGTGAGCGCCTCCTTGAGCAGCGTCTTCTGCAGGTCGGGGAAATGCACCCCGACGATCTGCTCCATGGTCTCGCGGTCGGGGAAGCGGATGTAGTGGAAGAAGCAGCGGCGCAGGAAGGCATCCGGCAGCTCCTTCTCGTTGTTGGAGGTGATGAGCACGATCGGCCGCTGCTTCGCGCGCACGGTCTGCCGCGTCTCGTAGACGTAGAACTCCATGCGATCGAGCTCGAGCAGCAGGTCGTTTGGAAATTCGATGTCAGCCTTGTCGATCTCGTCGATCAGCAGCACCGGCGCCTTCTCCGCGACGAAGGCCTCCCAGAGCTTGCCGCGCTGGATGTAGTTGGCGATGTCGGCGACTTTCGCCTCGCCGAGCTGGCCGTCGCGCAGCCGCGCCACCGCGTCATATTCGTAGAGGCCCTGCTGCGCCTTGGTGGTCGACTTGATGTGCCAGGTGATGAGGTCCTTGCCGAGCGCCGTCGCGATCTCCTGCGCCAGGATCGTCTTGCCAGTGCCGGGCTCGCCCTTCACCAGCAGCGGCCGCTCCAGCGCGATCGCCGCGTTGACGGCGACGCGCAGATCCTCCGTCGCCACATAGCTTTCCGTACCTTCAAAGCGCTGCATCGATGCCTCTCGTCGCGGGCGTGAAATCGCCTTCCGCATCGTGCTTAGCGCAGCGCGGCGCGCGCCGCCACATCTCATTTGAGAGAACCCTGCGCGCACCCGACACATCCTTTTGTCAAGAGGGTGCCGCTTCTTTACGCAGGGTTGAGCCCGTCCTATCGTCGTTTCCGGCGCAACTCCTGAGAGGCGTCGAGGTCCCACATGCGTCGGATGATTTTGGCCGCGGCTGCCGTCCTGGTGGCCGGGCTCGCGGCTACCGGTGTGTTCATTTGGCGGCAGAACGGTGCACCGCCGCCACAATCGACGGCAAGCACACCCCTTCAGGCCACGCCGGCAAGCACGCGCGCCGCGACACCCGCCGCTGCTCCCGACGCCCTGCCGCCGAGCCTCGCCTATGTCTATTCCGACGTCGACACCAGCAAGGCGGTGGCGGAGACCTGTCTCATCTTCAGCGAGCCGCTCGACGCCAGCGGCCAGACCGACTACGGCGCCTATCTCTCGCTGAAGCCGGCGGCCAAACCCTCGATCCGCGTCGACGGAAGGCGGCTCTGCCTCGCCGGCCTCGCCTTCGGGACGCAGTACACGGCGGAGATCAAGGCCGGCCTCCCCGCCGCCTCCGGCCACAAGCTCGCCGCGACCCAGCCGGTGGAGCTCACCCTCACCGACCGGCCGCCGCTCATCACCTTTCGCGAGGGGCTGATCCTGCCGCGGGAGAGCGTCGCCGGCATTCCCATCACCACCGTCAACGTCGAGAAGCTCCACATCACCGTCTACCGGGTGCCGGACCGGCTGGCGTCGCAGATCCGCCGCGACCAGCTCGCCCAGCGCCAGATCTATCCCTACCAGCTCGGCCAGATCCGCGACGACCAGGGCGCCAAGGTCTGGGAAGGCGACCTCGCGATCACCGGCGCCAAGAACGCCACCGTCACCACCCTCTTTCCCATCGCCCAGGCGGTGCCGCAACGCAAGCCCGGCATCTACGTGCTGACCGCCGACAATCCCGCCGGCCGGCCGAAGGCGGCGGGCGACGACGACGACAGCAACTACAGCGACGACTACCGGCCGTTGCCGGTGCAGTGGGTGATCGACACCGATATCGGCCTTACCACCGTCAAGGGCGCCGACGGCCTCACCGTCTTCGCCCGCGCCCTGGGCTCGGCGCTGCCGCTCGCCGGCCTCACGGTGTCGCTGATCGCGCGCGACAACGACGAACTCGCCAAAGCCACAACGGACGCCGACGGCCACCTTCGCTTCGACCCCGGCCTGCTGCGCGGGCCCGGCGGCAATGCGCCGCTCTCGGTGATGGCCTATGGCAAGGAAGGCGACTTCACTTTCGAGGATCTGAGCCGGCCGGCCTTCGATCTCTCCGACCGCGGCGTCGACGGTCGCGCGCTGCCCGGCCCGGTGGACGCCTATCTCTATACCGACCGCGGCATCTATCGCCCGCGCGAGACCGTGCATGTGGTGGCGCTGCTGCGCGACCGCCTGGCCGAGGCGATAGCGGGAACGCCGCTGACGCTGATCGCGCGCCGGCCCGACGGCGTCGAGTACCGCCGCGCCACCCTCGCCGACGAGACCACGGGCGGCGTCCATTACGACGTGACCCTCACCGAGACCGCGGCGCATGGGCGCTGGCAGGTCGACGCCTACCTCGACCCCAAGGGTGAGTCCGTCGGCCACGCGGAGTTCGAGGTCGAGGACTTCGTGCCACAGCGCCTCAAGGTGGAGCTCACCGCCAGCGCGCCCGTGATCGAGATCGGGAAGCCGATCCCCGTCGATATCAACGCGCGCTTCCTCTATGGCGCACCGGGCGCCGGCCTCAACGGCGAGGCGGATGCGCTGGTCGAGGTGGACGAGACGCCTTTCCCCGCCTATCGCGGCTGGCGCTTCGGCCTCGCCGAGGAAAAATTCAAGATGGACGTGACGCCGCTCGAGGTGGCGGAGACCGACGCGGAGGGGCGCAGCAAGGTCGGCGGCAGCATCGAGAAGCTGGCGGACACCTCCTTCCCGCTGAAGGCGGAGGTGCGCGTCGCCATCTACGAGCCCGGCGGCCGCAGCACCGAGAGCCGCATCAGCCTGCCGCTGCGCACCAGGCCGCTGCTGATCGGCATCCATCCGCGCTTCCGCAGCGACCGCATCGACGAGGACAGCGAGGCCGCGTTCGACATCGCGGCGCTCGACGCCGACGGCAAGCCGGTGGCGCGCGACGGGCTCAAATACGAGCTCGTCCGTGAGCAGAGCGAGTATCACTGGTACCGGAGCGACGGGCGGCTCCGCTTCGAGCGCAGCAGCTTTGACGAGGGGATCACCGAGGGCGCGCTGTCGGTCGCGGCGGAGAAGCCCGGCGAGTTCAAGTACCGGCTGCCCTGGGGCTATTACCGCCTCACCGTGCGCGACGCGGCGAGCGGCGCCGCGACCAGTGTCCGCTTCAGCTCCGGCTGGCGCGGCGACATCGCCGAGGACCGGCCCGACAAGAGCGAGGTGAGCGC
>DATKPX010000606.1:0-4203 GCA_035523855.1 Allostellaceae bacterium | reverse complement strand
AGCCGTCCGGCTGGCGAAGATTGCCGAATTTGGTGGCGACGACGTAGCGGTCGCGCCGGCCCTGCAGCGCCCGCGCCACCAGCTCCTCGTTCTTGCCTTTGCCGTAGGCGTCGGAGGTGTCGATGAGATCGATGCCGAGCTCCGGCGCCCGCAGCAGGGTCTCGAGCGCGCTCGCGGGATCGGGCTCGCCGTAGATCGGCGTCATGCTCATGCAGCCGAGACCGAGGCGCGAAACTTCGAGCTTGCCTAGCTTCCGACGGCGCATCGACCCGACTCCCTGGTGTTATAACAAATTGACTCACAGAGGCCCTCAACATAGGGTTTGTTATAATAAAGGTCCAGACGCGATGGGGAGGCGAGCAGCGACGCGCGCCATGCAGGGGCAGACTCAGCGCAAGCGCGACGATCTCTCGATGATGCTGCCGGTCAATCGCGGCGACATCGTCAACGGCAGCCTGCACGACGACATCTATGCGGCGCTGCGCCAGGCGCTCATCGTCGGCGACCTGGTGCCGGGCCAGGCCTTCTCGATCCGCACGCTGGCCGAGCGCTTCGGCACCAGCCTCATTCCCGTCCGCGACGCGCTGAAGCGCCTGGTGGCGGAGCGCGCGCTCGCCATGCTGCCGAACCGCACCCTCTGCGTGCCGCGGATGACGCGGCCCCGGTTCCAGGAGCTGCTGCAGGTGCGGCTCAGCCTGGAGACCATGCTGACGCGGCGCGCGGCGGAGTTCATCGGCGTCGAGGAAATCAAGGTTCTCGAGCGCATCAACGCTGACATGCAGTCGGCGGTCGGCACCGACGACGTGAAGCGCTACCTCACCGCCAACCAGTCCTTCCACTTCACCCTCTACGGCGCCGCCAACAGCGAGGTGACGTTTCCGATCGTCGAGACCCTCTGGATGCAGGCAGGGCCGTTCCTGAACGGCGTCTTCACCAACACGGGCACGCGCAACGCGCGCGACGATCACACCAAGATCCTGAAGGCGCTGCGCCGGCGCGACGCGGTCGCCGCCGCCGAGGCTGTCGGCAGCGATCTCGCCGACGCCGCCGACGTGATCCTGGCGCGGGAGGAGTTCGTGACCGACGAGAATTGACGGGCTCCGCCCGCTACAACGCCCACCGGATCAACCGGCGGACGACAGACAAAAGAGAGATGGAGGAAACCTGATGACGTCGCTGCACTTGATGCGAAGGCTCCTGATCGGAGCGGTCGCGGCGCTGAGCCTTTCGCTTCCCGCCCATGCCGCCGATCCCGGCATCACCGACAACGAGATCGTGATCGGCCTGTTCGGCCCGCTTTCCGGCCCGCTGATCGCCTACGGCATCGATCCCGTCAACGCCGCCAAGATGATCTATGATGACGTCAACGCCAAGGGCGGCATCAACGGCCGCAAGATCCGCCTCGTCATCGAGGACGACAAGTGCACCGGCAACGACCTGGTGACGGTGGTGAAGAAGCTGGTCACCGTGGACCACGTCTTCCTGCTGAACGGTGGCTCCTGCACCGCGGCGGTCGCCGCCGCCCAGGACTACGTCAACCGCGAGAAGGTGCCGCTGGTGATGCTGAACGCCGCCGGCGACAACG
Source organism: Allostellaceae bacterium (assembly GCA_035523855.1). Taxonomy (GTDB): domain Bacteria; phylum Pseudomonadota; class Alphaproteobacteria; order ATCC43930; family CGMCC-115725; genus DASZHJ01. Next base: position 2,618 of record DATKPX010000606.1, on the reverse strand, counting down.
CGGTCTTCCCGCCCACCCGCTATGTCTTCGGCTCCTTCCAGGGGACGCAGCGCGTTTATGGCGCGGCGCTGGCGGAGTTCGCCGCCAAGACGCTGAAGGCGAAACGGGTCGCGATCATCGTCCACGATGACGACTATGGCAAAGCGAACCTCGCCGCCGCCACGGCGGTCACCGAGAAGAACGGCGGCCAGGTGGTCGCGGCGGAGCGGATCCCTCCCAGCATCACCGACGTCACCGCGCCGGTGCTGAACATCCGCGCTGCCAAGCCCGACGTCATCATCTCCGGCGCCTACCCGGCGCCGGCAGTGCTGATCGCGCAGAAATACGGCGAGTTCGGCATGAGCGCGATCCCGCTGCTGCAGTCGACCCAGGGCATCCCGACGCCGCCGGTCTTCGCCAAGAATGTCGGCAACGACGCGGCGCTGCAGAACTTCTACTACACCTGGGCCTTCACCGACGTGGGCGACCAGGCGATCCACGACAAATGGGTCGGCATGTACAAGAAGGCCTATCCCGACCGCGATCCCGGCGCCTTCATGGTGACCGGCATTCCCTCGGCGCTCGCCGTCACCGCGGCGCTGCAGAAAGCCGGGCGCGACGTCACCCGGGAATCCTTCGTGCAGGCGATGGAGGGCCTCGATCTCAAGAACGACCTGCAGCCGGAGCCGCTGCGCTTCGGACCGCAGAGGCGTGACGCGCTGCGCGGCGTCTTCGTCATCAAGTATGACGGCAAGACGCAGAAGGTCGAGCCCGGCGTCTACTCGTGGAACGGCAAGGACGGCACCTGACGCGTCGACCAAGCCGGGGGCCGCGACCGTGCTCATGAGCCTCATCCTGCAAGGCGCCGCCAGCGGCGTCGTGACCGGATGCGTCTATGCGCTGGTCGCGCTCTCCCTGGTCATCGTCTACAAGTCGACCGATGTCGTGAACTTCGCCGGCGGCGAGCTGGTGATGGTCGGCGGCTACCTCGGCCTGCTGTTCCTGCTCGCTCTCGGCCTGCCCTATCCGCTGATGTTCGTCGCGGTGCCGGTGGCGGTCTTCGTTTTGGGCGCGCTCTTCGACCGCATCACCCTCAACAAGGTGGGCGGCCGCGGGGTTGCCAAGCACGCGGACCTGGTGCCGCTGGTGGTGGCGACGATCGGCCTCTCCTATCTCCTCAAGGGCGCGGTGCGCGTCGTTCCCTATACCGAGGAGGTGCGGCGCCTGCCGCCGCTCTTCCAGGCGCCGCCGATCTTCCTCGGCGACGTCGTGCTGCAGGCGCAGGACCTCGCCATCATCGGCGTCACCATCGTCATCATGGCGGCGCTCTGGGTGTTCTTCCGCCACACCATGATCGGCAAGGCGATGCGCGCCACCAGCCAGAATCCGCGCGCGGCGGCGCTCATCGGCATTCCCGTCAAGACCATGCGCATGACGGTCTGGGGCCTCGCCTCGGCGATCGCCGGCATCGCCGGCGTGTTGCTGGCGCCGAAGCTGCTGATGACTCCGGACATGGGATCGGTGGTGATGCTCGCCTTCGCCGCGGCGATCGTCGGCGGCTTCACCTCGCTGCCGGGCTGCGTGGTGGGCGGCATCGTGCTGGGCGTGCTGCAGAACCTGGTCGGCATCTTCATCTCGCCGCAGGCGATCGTGGTGACGCCCTTCTTCATCATCATGCTGGTGCTGCTGATCCGGCCGCAGGGCCTGTTCGGCGAGGCCATCACCTTGAAGAAGGTCTGAGATGCACGGCGCTCCCGGCCTCCGGCAGCTCGCTCCGCTCCTTCTCCTGGTGCTCGCCGCCGGCGCGCTGTCGCTGCTGCTGCCGGACTATTACCTCTATCTCGGCAATCTCCTGCTGATGTACGTGATCCTGGCGCTGGGCCTCGACCTGCTGCTGGGCTGGTCGGGCCAGTTCGCCTTCGCCCATATCGCCTTCTTCGGCATCGGCATCTACGGCACCGCCCTCCTGCAGAGCCGGCTCGGCATCCCCTTCGCGCTCGGCATGCCGCTGGCGGCGGTGCTGGCCGCGGCGATCGGCTTCATCATCGCGGTGCCGGCGACGCGGCTGCGCACCGTCTACCTCGCGCTCGCCACCTTCGCCTTCGCGGAATGCGCGCAGTGGACCTTCCGCAGCTGGGACAGCCTGACCAAGGGTCCCGACGGCCTCCGGATCAGCGCGCCGGACATCCTCGGCTATGTCATCGACAGCGACCGGCGGGCGCTGCCGGTGATGGCGGTCATCGCCGCCCTGGTGCTGGCGGGAACGCTTTATCTCGGCCGCTCGCGGCTCGGCCGCAGCCTCTGCGCCATCCGCGACAGCGAGCATGTGGCCACCGCCTCCGGCATCGACGTGAAGCGGACGAAGGTGATCGCCTTCGTGCTCTCCGCCTTCTATGCGGGGATCGCCGGCGGCACCTACACCCTCTTCCAGTCCTTCGTCCATCCGGACGTGCTCGGCGTCTGGCAGCTCGTGCTGGTGCTGACCATGGTGGTGGTGGGCGGCAGCGGCAGCCTGCCGGGCGTCATCCTCGGCGTGGTGCTGCTCGGCCTGCTGCCGGAGGCGCTCCGCGCCGCGCCGCGCGACCTGCTGGTGTGGCAGGAATTCGCCTACGGCCTCATCCTGATCCTCTCGGTCATGT
>DATKPX010000605.1:0-2689 GCA_035523855.1 Allostellaceae bacterium | reverse complement strand
GACGGCGGCACGGTCGACCAGCCCCTCCCAGGCGGTGATGACGACCAGCGGCAGCGCCGCCGCCTCCCGCATCGACAGGTTGGCAGGCTTCGGCGCCAGCAGATCCGCGTCGACGGCGGCGAACTCCGCCAGCGTGCCCTGGTGCCCGCCCACGCCCCCCACCATGCCGTAGACCTCGTCGCCCGGGCGAAAGGCGGCGACATCAGGCCCGACCGCCTCCACCGTTCCTGCCGCATCGAGGCCAAGAACCGCTGGCAGCGCCTGCCGGGCATGAGCCGCGGCTCCCTCGGAGATCTTGACGTCGAGGGGATTGACGCCGCTGGCGGCGATCCGCAGCAACACTTCGCCTGGGCCGGGCTCCGGCCGCGGCAAGCCGGCGAGGCGGAACGGAGTGCCGGCGCTCTCGAGGAGCGCGGCGCGCATGGTGGGGCGATCGGTCATTGCTGGCTCCCTGCTGGATGGAGGCAAGATGGCCCTTCCGAATTCGCATGGCCATGATCACTGCTGTACAGTTTCCATGCAAATTCGTTTGAGGATGGGCCGATGGAGTGGAGCGATCTCCGGATCTTCCTGGCAATCGCGCGCGAGGGGACGCTGGGCGGCGCGGCGCGCAAGCTGGGCCTGACCCAGCCGACCATGGGAAGGCGCCTGCGCACCCTCGAGAGCGCGGTCGGCCAGGCGCTGTTCCAGCGCACCGCCGACGGCTTCGTCCTGACCGACGAGGGCAGCTCCGTGCTCGTTCATGCGGAGCGGATGGAGGAAGAGGCGATCGCCGTCGAGCGTCAGCTCGCCGGCCAGGACGCGCAGCTCGAGGGTCTGCTGCGGCTCTCCTCCTCCGACTGGTTCGGCGTCCATATCCTGACGCCCGTGCTGGCGGAATTCAGCCGCCGGCATCCGAAAGTGTGCGTGGAGCTGCTGACCGATACGCGCTTCTACAGCCTGTCGCGGCGGGAGGCGGACCTGGTGTTCCGCATCGCGCCATTCGACGAGCCGGAGATCCTGTCTCGCCGGCTCCTGCATTTGCCCTATGCGCTCTATGTCCCGACCGGAAGCGAGCTGCCGAGCATGGGCGATGGATCGGGCGCGCGGCTCATCACCATGGATCTCGCCTTCGCCGAGATGCCCGACGTGATCTGGCTGAAGCGCGCGCTGCCCAAGGCGCCGGTGGTGTTCCGCAGCAACAACAGGGAGGTCCAGGCGCGCGTCTGCGCCGAAGGAGCCGGCCTCGCGGTGCTGCCGCGGCCGCTGGGCGACAGCACGCCCGGCATCGCCCGCGTCGACCTCGGCGACGAGCCGCCCGGGCGCGATACCTTCGTCGGTTATCACCGCGACCTGCGCCGGCTCACGCGGCTGCGTGCCTTGCTGGATCTGCTGATCGACCGGCTGGCGAACTGAGCCCGCGCCGCGCACCGGCAAGCGCGGCCAAAACGAGCAAAGATCACCGAAGAACCGGCAACCCCGAACGTGCGAGAAGGATTAACTCTCCTCGAAGCCTGTGGAGGATGCCGATGGCGCCAGGAAGCAAGACGGGGCGATCCAGCAAGGAGACCGCACCGGCGCAGGAGAAGATCCCGGTCACGCTGACCGTCAACGGCGTTGCGACGCGGATCGAGATCGCGCCGTGGACGACGCTGCTCGACACGCTACGTGACCGTCTCGACCTCACCGGCACCAAGAAAGGCTGCGATCACGGCCAATGCGGCGCCTGCACTGTCCTGGTTGACGGACGGCGCGTCAATTCCTGCCTGACGCTCGCCGTGATGAAGGACGGGGCGGAGATCACCACCATCGAAGGGCTGGCGCGCGACGGCGTGCTGCATCCGCTGCAGCAGGCCTTCATCGACCATGACGCCTTCCAATGCGGCTACTGTACCCCCGGCCAGATCTGCTCGGCGGCGGGCCTCATCGCCGAGGGCAAGGCCCGCAGCGCGGACGAGATCCGCGAGCTGATGAGCGGCAACATCTGTCGCTGTGCCGCCTATCCCAACATCGTCGCCGCGATCCAGCAGGCAATGGGCGCGATGGGGGGCAAGCCATGATCAATTTCCAGTATGCCCGCGCCAGCGATGTCGGCGACGCCGTCCGCAAGCTGGCCGCCGATCCCGAGGCGAAATTCATCGCCGGCGGCACCAACCTGATCGATCTCATGAAGAAGTATGTCGAGCGGCCCTCCCGGTTGATCGACATCTCGCGGCTGCCGCTCAAGGCGGTGGAGGAGCTGCCCGGCGGCGGCCTCCGCATCGGCGCCCTGGTGCCGAACAGCGACCTCTCCTATCACCCGCTGATCGAGCGCCGTTATCCCCTGCTGGCGAGCGCGATCCAGGCGGGCGCCTCGCAGCAGCTCCGCAACATGGCCTCGACCGGCGGCAACCTGCTGCAGCGGACCCGCTGCGCCTACTTCTATGACACGGCGACACCCTGCAACAAGCGCGCGCCCGGCAGCGGCTGCGCCGCCCGCGAGGGCTTGAACCGCGGCCACGCGATCCTCGGCACCAGCGAGCATTGCATCGCGACGCATCCCTCGGACATGTGCGTGGCGCTGGCGGCGCTCGGCGCCACCGTGCACATGACGGGACCGGACGGCGAGCGCGCTATCCCCTTTGCCGATTTCCATCGCCTGCCCGGCGACACACCGGAGCGCGATACCAATCTCGCCGCGGGCGAGATCATCACCGCGGTCGAGCTCCCA
>DATKPX010000604.1:0-3142 GCA_035523855.1 Allostellaceae bacterium | reverse complement strand
AGGAAGGGCTCGACGAAGCCGTCCTCCTGCTCGTCCAGCACGACGCGGAAATCGACGCATTCCGCCCGGACATGCGCCTTGTTCACATAGCGCACCTCGCCCACCGCCTTCGGCGGCGCGAAGTTGCCGACCGCCTCCTTGCCGGCGGTGCGGCTGGCGAATTCCTGCTTGAAGACGGGATAGCGCTCGAGGTCGCCGCGCGGCCAGCGCTGCCAGCTGCCGCCGAAGCCGCTCATGCGCCGGCGCACGTGCAGGAAGAAGCCCTCGCGCTGCTGCTCGCCGTCGTTGCCGATGTCGATGCCGGCCGCGATCTGCTTCGGCACCACCCAGCGCACCGCGGCGCGGCCGGCGGCGAGCAGCTCGACCTCGTCCACCGCCTCGCCGCGCTCGCGCCGCGCGTAAAGCCGCGTCAGCGCCGTCGGCCGCGGCAGGCTGCCGGTATGGGTGGCGAGGATGCGGGTCTCGCTGCGCTGCATGAGGGTGATCCTGACGCAAAGCGCGCGCCAGATAAAGTGGGCTTGCCACGGTCGTGAATGGCAGCCCCGACCCGCCCGCGCTATGCTCGCCTGATGAGCGAAGCCAACCCTGAAGTCGCCGAGCACTACCGCCGCGAGGCCGGCGACCTCGGCAACCGCATCCTCGCGGCGCTGCAGGCCGCCGGCAAGGACATCGACCATCTGACGCCCGACGACCTGGCGCCGGTGGATCAGTTTCATACCCGCGGCCTCGCCGCCACCGTCGATCTTGCGACGCTGCTGAAGCTCCGCGGCGACGAGCGCGTGCTCGACGTCGGCTCGGGCCTCGGCGGCCCTTCGCGATATCTCGCCCACAGATTTCGCGTCGCCGTCACCGGCATCGATCTCACGCCGGAGTTCGTCGTCGCCGCGACGATGCTGGCGGAGCGCACCGGGCTTGCTGGCCGCGTGCGCTATCGGCAGGGGAATGCGCTCGCGCTCCCCTTCGAGGACGAAAGCTTCGACGTCGTCTGGTCGCAGAACGTTGCCATGAACATCGCCGACCGCGACCGGCTCTATGGCGAGATGCGTCGCGTGCTGCGGCCCGGCGGACGGCTTGCCCTCAACGAGATTCTCGCCGGCGCCGGCGGCACGCCGCATTTTCCGGTGGCCTGGGCGCGCACGCCGGCGACGAGCTTCCTCTTCAACGCCGAGGCGATGCAGGCGCGGCTCCAGGCGGCGGGCTTCCGGCTGCTCGAATGGCAGGACACGTCCGCCGCCGCCCTCGAATTCTCCCGCAAGCGCGCCGCGGCCGGTCCCTCGCCGCTCGGCATTCACGTGGTGATGGGCGCCGACTGGCCGGCGATGAGCGCCAACATGGCAAGGAACTTCGCCGAGGATCGCGTGCGCGCGATGAATGCGGTGCTGGAGCGGATGCGCTAGGACTTCCGCGACGCCGCCCGGAGCGCGTTCTCCAGCAGGATCGCCGCGAGGCCGGCGGCAAGCGCGGCGCCGACCCAGCCCGCGGGCAGGCCGAGCCGTAGCGCGAGCGCACAGGCGGCGACCCAGAGCAGCGCGCTCGCGGCGAGGCTGCCGTCGTCGACGAAGAGCGCGACGAGCTCGCGGGCGAGGGTGCGCAGCACGCCCATGGCTAATCCGCCGCGAGAGCGAGGGCGCGGCGGCCGCGGCAGAGCGGCACCGCGGCGAGCGCCACCGCCAGGAAGCCCGCCACCAGCGCCAGCAGCACCCAGTCGGCGCCCGGCCAGTCGATGCCGATCCCTTCGCCGACCCAGAAGGTGCCGAAGGCGGCGAGCAGCACGCCGACCGCGAATTTGAGCGCGTTCTCGGGAATCCGCGCCAGCGGCCGATGCAGGGCCACGCCGAGCAGGATCACCAGCACGAGAGCCGCCAGCGCGCCGAGGCTCGCCGGCAGCAGCAGCCCGCCGGCGGCGCCGACGGCGATCACGATGAAGACCACCTCGATCCCCTCCAGCATGACGATCTTGAAGGAGGTGCCGATCGCCACCGCATCCCAGGCGCGGTCGCGGACGCGGCCATAACTCTGCATGACCGCGGTCTCGCCCGCGAAGGCCGCCTCCTCGTCATGGAGCGGGATCGCGCCCGCCGCCCGCAGGATCGCCTTCCGGAGCCAGCGCAATCCGAACAGCAGCAGCAGCACGCCCACCGCGAGCTGCACCGCCTCGAGCGGGATCCGCGCCAGCGCCGGCCCCAGCACCGCCACCAGCGCGCCCAGCGTCGCGAGGCCGAGCGCGGTGCCGGTGAGCGCCGGCCGCCAGCCGCGCACGCTCCCCACCGCCAGCACCACGGTGAGCGCCTCGACGAACTCCACCAGCGAAGCCAGGAACGCCGCCGTCATCGCCGGCGCGGCATGGAGGGTCAGCATCTCGTCATCCTATAAGGGTCCGCGGTGAATATAGCGTGGCGGGCGGGCGGCGCCGACTCCCTCGGGGCGCGTCTTTTTCTGTCACGCTCTTACGCACCGCTGTTCCGTCATGCCCGGCCTTGAGCCGGGCATCCACGCCTTTGCGCGGTGCCAAGCGAGGGCGTGGATGGCCGGGTCAAGCCCGGCCATGACGCCCGAGAACTGGTGACGAGAGCAGCGGCTCCTCCCGGCCCCACCAGTCGCTGCCGTGAAACTTGCTCGAAACGCAAATGCCCGGCACGGAGGCCGGGCATCGCGCTGAGCGAGAGAGACCGCTCAGGTGTTCATCTGCTCGAAGAAGTCGCTGTTGGTCTTCGATTCCTTGAGCTTGCCGATCAGGAACTCGAGACCGTCCACCGGGCCCATCGGCATGAGGACGCGGCGGAGCACCCACATCTTGGAGAGGACGCCCTTGTCCACGAGGAGCTCTTCCTTGCGGGTGCCGGACTTGGTGATGTCGAGGGCCGGGAAGGTGCGCTTGTCGGCCACTTTGCGGTCGAGCACGATCTCGGAATTGCCGGTGCCCTTGAACTCCTCGAAGATCACCTCGTCCATGCGGCTGCCGGTGTCGATGAGGGCGGTCGCGATGATGGTGAGCGATCCGCCTTCCTCGATGTTGCGCGCGGCGCCGAAGAAACGCTTCGGCCGCTGCAGCGCGTTGGCATCGACGCCGCCGGTCAGCACCTTGCCCGATGAGGGAACGACGGTGTTGTAGGCGCGCGCAAGCCGCGTGATCGAATCCAGC
>DATKPX010000603.1:0-3699 GCA_035523855.1 Allostellaceae bacterium | reverse complement strand
ATGATCGTCGACCACTGCAGGCCGGACTTGTTCGCCGCCATGGTGCCGGCGACGCCGGAGGAGAGCACATGGGTGGTGCTCACCGGCCAGCCCCACTGGTCGGCGGCGCCGATGGTGGCCATGGCGATGATCTCCGCCGCGGCGCCCTGGCCATAGGTGAGGTGGGTCTTGCCGATCTTCTCGCCGACGGTGACGACGATGCGCTTCCAGCCCACCATGGTGCCGAGGCCCAGCGCGATCGCCACCGCGACCTTCACCCAGGGCGGGATGAACTTGGTCGCGTTGTCGATGTCGGCCTTGTAGGTCTTGAGGTCGGCCTGCTCGGCGGCGCCGAGCGCCGGCTCGCCGCTCTTCGCGATGCGGGAGAGCATCTCGCTGGCGAGATACATGTCGTTGCGGACGTTGGTGGTCTTCTCCGCCGGCACCTTAGCGAGGGTGCCGTACTCGTTGACCTGGCGCGCGATGTCGACGATCAGCAGCCGGAGCGCCGGCAGGGATTGCGGCGTCACCGCCCGCTCCTTGATGGCGTCGGTCACCTCCCGACGCGGATCGGCGCTGTTGCCGCTGCCGCCGTGGCTCGTCAGCACGGCTTCGGCGCGCTGGCTGTGGAGCGTGAAGACCTGCGCCTGATCGGCGCCCACCGCGTGGTTGAGGGCATAGGCGGTCGGCACGGTGCCGATCAGGATCAGCATAATGAGGCCCATGCCCTTCTGGCCGTCGTTGGAGCCGTGAAAGAAGCTGACCCCGGTGCAGGTGAGGATCAGCAGCCCGCGGATCCAGTGCGGCGGCGGCGCCGAGCTCTCCGGCGCCTTGTAGAGCTTGGGGAAGGGGATCGCCACCTTGGCGATCATCAGCAGCGCCCCGGAGAGGATGAATCCCACCACCGGCGAGAAGCCGAGGGAACGGAACACACCCACCGCCTGACCCCAGTCGACGCCGCTGGTGCCGTTGGGGCCCCCCATCAGCTGGTTGGCCAATCCCACGCCGATGATCGAGCCGATGAGGGCGTGGGAGCTCGAGTTCGGAATGCCGAAGTACCAGGTACCGATGTTCCAGATGATGGCGGCAATCAGCAGCGCGAACACCATGGCGAAGCCGGCGGCGGATCCCACCTGCAGGATGAGCTCCACCGGCAGCAGCGAGACGATGGTGAAGGCGACGAGGCCGGCCGATGTCATGACGCCGAGAAAATTCCAGACGCCGGACCAGACCACCGCCACATGGGCGGGGAGGGAATGGGTGTAGATGACGGTGGCGACGGCATTCGCCGTGTCGTGGAAGCCGTTGACGAACTCGAAGCCCAGCGCGATCAGCAGCGCGACGCCGAGCAGCACGAAGGGCAGGATCGTGGTGCTCGGCGGCATGCTGGTGAGATCGTTGACCAGCGAGGTGGTCGCGTAGATCGCGCCCAGGGCCAGGATGCCGAACACGCCGAAATTGGTGGCGCGCTGCGTCCAGGCGGGCGAGCGCGAGGCATGCAGCGGATGATGATGATGGTGGTGCGCTACCGCTTCGCTCATCGCCTTCTCCCCCTGTTGGCGCGGCGCCGGAAAATCCAGCCTGCGATGCCTGCAGATCCACTCCAAAATCGGGCAGCAGAACAGAGAGCCACACGACCTTATTGCGAGGCGCTCGCAAGTGAACGGTACGCGGCGACCGTGACAGCTTTCTTACGCCGGGCAGCGCGCAGCAATGCCGCCGGCGTGTCGGCATTGTCCGGAGCGCGGAATGATCGAGGCGACCGGAGGCGATCATGCCACTGTCATGGACGGCCGCTAGCCTTTGGCGGAAGTCGAGGTATCGGGCGGAAAAGCCACAGCGCTCGCGGAATGAGGGCTTCCGGCGACGGCACGCGGGCCGCCCACCTCCCGCAGAAGGACGCGACGATGAATGAAATGACGGAGGTCCTGCCGCCGTCCGGGGAAGCCGCCAACAGCCCCGCCGCTGAAGGCGAGCGCTTTCTCAATCGCGAGCTTTCCTGGATCGCCTTCAACGAGCGTGTCCTCGACGAGGCCGGGAACCCGCATCATCCGCTGCTCGAGCGGGTGCGCTTCCTCTCCATCTCCGACAGCAATCTCGATGAGTTCTACATGGTGCGCGTCGCCGGGCTCAGGCACCTGGCAGCGAGCGAGATGCCGGTGCGCAGCGAGGACGGGCTCACCCCGGAGCAGCAGCTCTCGGCGATCGCCGAACTCACCGGTCGCCTTGCCGAGCGGCAGCAGCGGTACTGGGCCGACCTGCGCGCGCTCCTCCTGGAGCAGGGGATCGAGATCGTCGGCGAGCCGCAGCTTTCCGCCGGGGACCGCGCCTTTCTCCGCGATCTCGTCGTCCAGCAGTATCTGCCGGTGCTGACGCCGATCGCCATCGACCCCGCGCATCCGTTTCCTTTCGTCCCCAACCGGGCGCTGGTGCTGGCACTCGAGCTCAAGCGGCAGAACGGCACGGAATTCAACGCGCTGGTGATGATCCCCGAGCGGCTGGAGCGCTTCGTGCGCCTGCCGGGGCGAGCGATCCGCTTCGTGCTGATCGAGGAGGCGCTGCTGGCCGCCGGCGTTGCCGAGCTGTTCCCGGGCGCCGCACCGCTTGGCCACGGCGTCTTCCGCGTGCTCCGCGACAGCGACATCGAGATCGAGGAGGAGGCGCACGACCTCGTCCTGATGTTCGAATCCGCGCTGAAGCGGCGGCGGCGCGGCGAGATCATCCGCCTCACCTTCGCCGCCAGCACACCGGACCGCCTGCGCGACTTCGTGGTGCGGGAGATCGGCGCGCGGCCCACCGAGGTGGCGGTGCTGGACGGCATGCCAGGCCTCTCCGACATCCGCCAGGTCATCGTGTCCGAGCGGGCCGACCTGCTGTTCCCGCCCTATACCCCGCGCTTTCCCGAGCGCATCAAGGATTTCGGCGGCGACTGCTTCGCCGCCATCCGGCACAAGGACATCGTCGTCCACCATCCCTATGAATCCTTCGGCGTGGTGGTGCAGTTCCTGCGCCAGGCGGCGGAAGATCCCAACGTGATCGCCATCAAGCAGACGCTCTACCGGACGTCGGAGGATTCGCCGATCGTCGCCGCTCTGGCGGACGCGGCGGAGGCGGGAAAGTCGGTGACGGCGCTCATCGAGCTCAAGGCGCGCTTCGACGAGGAGCGCAACATCCGCTGGGCGCGCCGGCTGGAGACGGCGGGAGCGCAGGTGATCTACGGCTTCGTCGATCTTAAGACCCACGCCAAGGTCTCGCTGGTGGCGCGGCGCGAGGAGGGGCAGCTTCGCTCCTACGTGCATTTCGGCACCGGCAACTATCATCCGGTCACCGCGAAGATCTACACCGACCTCTCCTTCTTCACCTGCGATCCCGCGCTCTGCCGCGACGCGGCGCGGCTCTTCAACTTCATCACCGGCTACAGCAGCCCGCTGCATCTCGAGAAGCTCGCCGCCTCGCCGAAAGGCATCCGGAACCGGCTGCTGGAGATGATCGAAGCGGAGATCGCCCATGCCGAGGCCGGCCGTCCGGCGGCGATCTGGGCGAAGATGAACGCCCTCGTCGATCCCGCGCTGATCGAGGCGCTCTATCGCGCCTCGGCGGCCGGGGTGAAGATCTCCCTGGTTGTGCGCGGCATCTGCTGCCTCCGGCCCGGTGTTCCCGGCCTCTCCGAGACCATCACCGTCAAGAGCATCGTCGGCCGCTTTCTCGAGCATGCCCGCA
>DATKPX010000602.1:0-4821 GCA_035523855.1 Allostellaceae bacterium | reverse complement strand
AAGCAGGAGGAAGAACAGCACAAGTAGCGCCGCGCCGGCGCGCCGCGTGATCGGCACTTGAAACGCCGTTGCGGCCGCCGCCGCGCCGGCGGGGAACAGGCGCCAGCCGATGAACCCGCCGGCGAGGATGGCGGCGATCTGGCCGAGGCTCGAGGGGATGGCGAGGGTGAGGGCGGATGCCAGCACCGCCAGCGTCGCGCGCGGGCGGTCCGCCGCCATGCTCCGCGCCATGCCCCAGACCGCCTGCGCCACCACCGCGACGGCGACGATCTTGAGCCCGTGCAGCGGCGCCGAGCGCGCGACGTCGCCGAGTGCGGCGATGCCGTAGGCGAAGAGGACGAGGGCGATCGCCGAGGGCAGCGTGAAGGCGGTCCAGGCGGCGAGCGCGCCCATCAAGCCGGCGCGCATCAATCCCAGCGCGATTCCCACTTGGCTCGAGGCGGGGCCGGGCAGGAACTGGCAGAGCGCCACCACATCCGCGTAGCCGCGCTCGTCGATCCAGCGCCGGCGCTCGACAAACTCGGCGCGGAAGTATCCGAGATGCGCGACCGGTCCGCCGAAGCTGGTGAGGCCCAGCCGCAGGAACGCGGTGAAGACTTCGCGCAGCGGGTGGGTGGGAGCCGCCTCGGGCCGGACCTCTGCCGATCTCATGGCGATCTTCAGGTGATCCTGCGCCTGCCGTGATGCGCGCGGTCGAAGAGCTCGCCGAAAAGCTCGCTCACCCTGGCCTTCGCCGAGCGCAGCGCGCGCCGGCCCGCCGGCGTCGCCCGATAGACCCGCCGCACGGTCTTGCCGATCCGGCGCCGGGTCGAGACGAGGTAGCCGCGGGTCTCCAGGCCATGCAGGATCGGATAGAGCGTGCCGGCGCTCAGCCGGTAGCCGTGCCGCCCCAGTTCCTCGATCAGCGCCAGCCCATAGACCGGCTCGCGCGCCGCGTGGTGCAGGACATGGAGGCGGATCAGGCCGGTGTAGAAGAAGCGCTCGCTCATGGGCGGGAATCGGTGGTCGCTCTTTACGTTATCGTAGATCGATAGCGTAAACCCATGAGAGGAGCAACCCCGCGCGCGCGTGCGGCAGGTCGATGGCGCCGAAGCGCGACTGGCTCAGGAAGCGGCGCGAGCCCGCCGCTCAGGCGGCGTGGCTCGCCGCGCGGTCGGTGAGCAGCGCGGTCAGGGCGTCGACGCTGTCGGTGCCGCGCAGCTTCTCGCACATGGCGCGGTCCCGGAACAGGCGCGAGACGCGCGCCAGCGCTTTCAGGTGATCGGCGCCGGCGCTCTCCGGCGTCAGCAGCACGAAGATCAGATCCACCGGCCGCTCGTCCACCGCCTCGAAGTCGACCGGTCGCTCGATACGCGCGAAGAGTCCGACCGGCCGCTCGAGCCCCGGCACCTTGCCGTGCGGAATCGCCGTGCCCATGCCCATGCCGGTGCTGCCGAGCCGCTCGCGCTCCCACAGCACGTCGAAGATGACGCGCTCGTGCAGGCCGGTGAGCGTGGCGGCGCGACGCGACAGCTCCTGCAGGATCTGCTTCTTGGTGCTTGCGCGCAGCGAGGCGATCACGCTGCCGGGCCCAAGCAAATCGGCGATTTCCATGGAGATGCCTCGGACTCTGTCTGTCAGGAGGACGCGCTGCGCCGGCGCTGGCGCGGCAGGCCGGGATCGATCCAGCCGATGTTGCCGTCGCGCCGGCGGTAGACGACGTTGAGAGTGCCGCGCGCGCTGTTGTGGAACAAGAGCGTCGGCAGGTCGGCGAGATCGAGCCGCATCACCGCCTCGCTGACCGAGAGCTGTGGTATCGGCGTGTCCATCTCGGCGATCACCACCGGCTGCGACTCGCCGTCCGCCGACTCCGCGTCGGCGTCTTCCGCCTGCAGCACGTAGGTGCGGCCCGGGCCGTCCTTGCGCGCGCGCTCGTCGGTGCGGCCGTGGTCGCGCAGGCGCCGCTTGTAGCGCCGGAGCCGCTTGCCGATCCGCTCGGCGGCGCCGTCGAAGGCGAGATAGGCGTCGCCCGCCTCGCCCTCGCTGCGCACGAGAATCCCGCGGCCGACATGAACCTGCAGATCGCAACGAATCAGATGCGCCTCGCGCGAGAACACCACATGAGCCTCGATCGCATTGCCGAAATACTTGTCCGCGATGTCCCCGAGAGCGGCTTCCGCGTGCAGTCGCAGCGCGTCGCCGACGTCGATCTGCTTGCCGGCTACGGTGATATGCATGAAGGACCTGGACCGGATCGTTTCACGCGACGCTTTGGGTTATGGCCGGTTGTCCGCGGGGCCAGACCTTAGGAGCGGGGGGTTCTCAAGTCAAGCGCGCCTCCCCTGTTGCGGCGCACCGCAAGATCAGAGCCGCAGCGTTTTCTCGCGCCGGCGCTGCACGGAGGAGGGAATACGCATCGCCTCGCGGTATTTCGCCACCGTGCGGCGCGCGATGTCGACGCCGTCCTTGATCAGAATTTCTACAATCTGATCGTCGGAGAGCACCTTGTCGGTCGGCTCCTGATCGATGAGCGCCTTGATGCGGAAGCGCACGGTCTCCGCCGACAGCGCCGCGGCGCCGCCGGTGCCGGCGATCGACGAGGTGAAAAAATATTTAAGCTCGAACATGCCGCGCGGAGTCGACATGAACTTGTTGCTGGTGACGCGGCTCACCGTGCTCTCGTGCATGCTGATGGCGCCGGCGATGTCGCGCAGCACCAGCGGCTTCAGATGCTGGATGCCGTGGCGGAAGAAGCCGTCCTGCTGGCGCACGATCTCGCGCGCCACTTTCAAGATGGTGGTGGCGCGCTGGTGCAGCGCCTTCACCAGCCAGTTCGCCGCCTGGAAGCGTTCGCTCAGATACTCCTTGTCGGATTTCACCTTGGTGCCGCGGGAGACGCGCGCGTAGTAGACGTTGTTCACGAGGACGCGCGGCAGCGCCTCGGGATTGAGCTCGACGATCCAGCCGCCGTCGCCGTCGGACCGCATCAGCACGTCGGGGATGACGGGATCGGCGACCACGGGATCGAAGGCGAGGCCCGGCTTGGGATCGAGCTGCTTGATCTCCGCCGCCATCGCCTGGATGTCCTCGAGATCGACGCCGCAGACGCGGGTGAGCTCGCCGATGTTCCGCGACGCCAGCAGCGGCAGGTTGTCGAGCAGCGCCTGCATGGCGGGATCGAGGCGGTCGCGCTCGCGCAGCTGCACGGCGAGGCACTCGCCGAGATTGCGGGCGAAGACGCCGGGCGGATCGAGCCGCTGCAGCTGCGTCAGCACCGCGGAGACGGTGGCAGGCTCGGCGCCGAGCCGGTCGGCGATCTCGGCGGGATCGCCCTGCAGGTATCCCGCATCGTCGACGAGATCGAGCAGGTGAAAGGCGATCATCCGCTCGGCTGGCTCGCGGATGTCGACGTGGATCTGATCGAGGAGGTGATCCCTGAGCGTCGTCGGCCGCGTCAGCGTCTGGTCGAGACCGGGCAAATCGTCCTCGGCGGTAGGCCGGGCGCGCGTGGACTGCCAGGCGGCGGGATCGCCGCCATGATCGAGGCTGCCGTCGCCACCGCTGCCGGCGCTCTGCGCCCAGTGCTCCTGCGCCTCCGACTCGATGCTGTCCTCGCCGGGGGCGCTCTCGGCGGCAGGCTCGGGCAGCGCGGTCCCGTCCTCGCCGCCTTCGCTGTCGCGCTCCAGCAGCGGGTTGCACTCGAGCTCCGCGTCGACGAAGGCCATGAGCTCCATCTGCGACAGCTGCAGCAGCTTGATCGCCTGCTGCAGCTGGGGCGTCATCACCAGGCTTTGGCTCTGGCGGAGGTCGAGCCTTTGGGTCAGGGCCATGAGGGCAAGGTTATAATCCGAAATCGCGCTGGAAAGCAAAGATCGGGCCAACTCGTTTCTTTCCGGTTAAACCTCGCTGGTATTCTCGCGAATCTTCCTGCGGAATCCGTAGGTTGTGGCCTGCCGCGGTAGGCAGATCCTGCCGGGTGCGGCAACAAAACCGGAGCTTTCTCGACAGGGATGCCCGCGAGATTGGAAAACCGCCGCCGGCAGGCGGCCGCGGCCCTACCAGATGATGAAGGCCACCGACGCCGCGAGGCAGAGGCCCATGGCGAGGTTGAAGAGGCGCGCGGCCCGCGGCGCGCGCAGCAGGCGGTGCACCGAGGCGCCAAAGGCGAGCCAGACGAAGCCGCTCGGCAGCGCGGCGGCGATGAAGAGCAGCGCCAGCGAGATCGCCTGGGTCAGCGCGCCGGCGTCGGCGGTGAGATAGGTGCCGGCGGCGCTGGTCACCACCAGCCAGGCCTTGGGATTGATCCACTGAAAGAGGGCGGCGCTGAGCAAGCCCACCGGCTCATCCGACGCGGTCGCGCTCATCGCGCCCGAGCTCGCGATCTTCCAGGCAAGCCACAGCAGGAAGGCGGCGCCGATCCAGTTGAGCGCCTGCAGGATCGCCGGATGGGCGAGCACCACCTGCCCGAGGCCCAGCGCTACGGCAAAGAACAGCGTGCCCATGCCGAGCGAGACGCCGATGAGGCAGGGGAGGCCGCGCAGCACGCCCGCTGCCGAGCCGGCCGCCGCCAGCATCACGTTGCTCGGCCCTGGCGTCACCGCCGCCACCACGGCGAAGATCAGGAAGGCGATGCTCTGCTCGAAGGTCATGCGCTGTAGAAGCTAGAACTCGCCGACGGCAGCGTCTCGAACGATCGGCAGGTTGCCAGATGCGGTCCTGCCGCGACGCCTACTTTGCGCTCGCATCGCACAGGCTGCCGTCGATCCTCTCGAGGACGACTTCCACCTTGTCGCCGATCTTGGTGATCCGCACGCAATCATTCGTGCCCGCAACGGAGAAGGA
>DATKPX010000601.1:0-7324 GCA_035523855.1 Allostellaceae bacterium | reverse complement strand
CAGCACGTAATGCGGCTGGCAGAGACCGGAGACGCGGCCGCGCAGCGCGTCCACGATTTGCCGCCCCTCGGCGAGGCTCAGGCGGAAATGCGCGGTGCCGCGCGCGAGATCGGGATGATGGAGGTAATAGGGCCGGACCCGCGCCGCCACCATGCCGCGGAAGAGCCGCTCGAGGATGGCGGCGTCGTCGTTGACGCCGCGCAGCAGCACGGTCTGGCCCAGCAGCGGAATGCCCGCCTCGGCCAGCCGCCGGCAGGCGGCGCGGAACTCCGCCGTCAGCTCGCGCGGATGATTGGCGTGGATCGCCACATAGACCGGCTTCTCCGCCGCGAGGGCGGCCACCAGCCCGTCGTCGACGCGGCCCGCATCGACCACGGGCACGCGGGTGTGGAAGCGGATCACGGCGACATGCGGGATCGCGTCGAGGGCGGCGACCATCTCGCCGAGCCGGCGCGGCGACATCAGGAAGGGATCGCCGCCGGTGACGATCACTTCCCAGATCTGCGGGTTGCCGCGGATGTAGTCGAGCGCCGCCGCGAGCTCCGCGGGGCTGACCGCCTCGCCCTCGGGCCCAACCTGCTCGCGCCGGAAGCAGAAGCGGCAGTAGACCGGACAGGCGTGATGCGGCTTCAGCAGCACCCGGTCCGGGTAGCGGTGGACAATGCCCTTCAGCGGCGAGAAGCGCTCGTCGCCGATGGGGTCGCCGCGCTCCTCCGGCGCGGTGACGAGCTCCGCCGCGTCCGGCACGAATTGCCGCGCGATGGGATCGGCGGGATCGCTGGGATCGATCAGCGCAACCACGTCGGGCGTCAGCGCCACCGCATAGCGCTCCGCCACCCGCTCCAGCGCCGGCAGCCGCTCGGCCGGCACCAGCCCGGCCTCGACGAGATCGCCGATGCGGCGGAGCGGTTTCTCGAGCATGGGAGAGACATCGCGCGTCCTTCGCCGCGCTCCGCTTCGCTCCGCATGCTCAGGATGAGGCGCTTTTCTCAAATCCATCACCGCCCCTCATCCAGAGCAGGCGACCATCGGGAGCGCCTCGAAGGACGCACGGTGGAGCTGCAGTCCTGCCCTCCAACGCTCCTCACGTGTCCGCGTAGACGTGGGTCTCGGCCTTGCCGCCGGGATGCGTGACGGCGCCCTTCTCCGCGTCGCCGACGGTCTGGGCGTAGCGCCAGATCGAGCCGGACTGGAACTCGTGCTTGCGCGGCTTCCAGGTCTTGCGGCGCTCGGCCAGCTCGGCCTCGGAGAGCTCCACCGTGAGGGTGCCGTTCTCGGCGTCGAGCACGATCATGTCGCCATCCCGCAGGAGGCCGATCGGGCCGCCCACCGCCGCCTCCGGCCCCACATGGCCGACGCAGAAGCCGCGGGTGGCGCCCGAGAAGCGGCCGTCGGTGATGAGCGCCACCTTGTCGCCCATGCCCTGGCCGTAGATCGCCGCCGTCGTCGCCAGCATCTCGCGCATGCCCGGCCCGCCGCGCGGGCCCTCGTTGCGGATCACCAGCACCTGGCCCTCTTTGTAATCGCGCTTCTCGACCGCGGCGAAGCAGTCCTCCTCGCGCTCGAAGACGCGCGCCGGCCCGCGGAACTTTGGGTTCTTCATGCCGGCGACCTTCACGATGGCGCCCTGCGGCGCAAGGTTGCCGCGCAAACCCACGACGCCGCCGGTCGCAGACAGCGGCGCCGAGGTCGGCCGCACCACGTCCTGGTTCTTCGGCAGCACGATGTCGCGCAAATTCTCGGCGACGGTCTTGCCGGTGACGGTCATGCAATCGCCGTGCAGATAGCCGCCCTCGAGCAGCGCCTTCATCACCACGGCGACGCCGCCCACCTCGAAGAGGTCCTTCGCCACATAGCGGCCGCCGGGCTTGAGGTCGGCGATATAGGGCGTGCGCCTGAAGATCTCGGCCACCGCGTGGAGATCGAAGTCGATCCCCGCCTCATGCGCCATCGCCGGCAGATGCAGGCCGCCATTGGTCGAGCCGCCGGTGGCGGCGACGACCATCGCCGCGTTCTCGAAAGCCTTGCGGGTGCAGATGTCGCGCGGACGGATGCGGCGGCGGAGCAGGTTCATCACCGCCTCGCCCGAGGCCTCGGCATAAGCGTCGCGGTTGTCGTAAGGCGCCGGCGCGCCCGCCGAGCCCGGCAGCGCGATGCCGATCGCCTCGGAGACGCAGGCCATGGTGTTGGCGGTGAACTGGCCGCCGCAGGAGCCCGAGGATGGGCAGGCGACGCATTCGAGCTCGTGCAGGTCGGCGTCGTTCATCTTGCCGGCGCTGTGCATGCCGACCGCCTCGAAGACATCCTGCACGGTGACGTCCTTGCCGCGGAAGCGTCCGGGCAGGATCGAGCCGCCATACATGAAGACCGAGGGGATGTTGAGGCGCAGCATCGCCATCATCACGCCCGGCAGCGACTTGTCGCAGCCGGCGAAACCGACGAGGGCGTCGTAGCAGTGGCCGCGCACGGTGAGCTCGATCGAGTCAGCGATCACCTCGCGGGAGACCAGCGAGGCCTTCATGCCGGCGTGCCCCATCGCCATGCCGTCGGTGACGGTGATGGTGGTGAACTCGCGCGGCGTGCCGTGGGCGGCGGCGACACCTTTCTTCGCCGCCTGGGCCTGGCGGGCGAGCGAGATGTTGCAGGGCGCGGCCTCGTTCCAGGTGGTGGCGACGCCGACCAGCGGCTGGTGGATCTGCTCGTCGGTGAGGCCCATAGCATAGAGGTAGGAGCGATGCGGTGCCCGCTCGGGCCCCTCGGTGACGTGCCGGCTCGGCAGCCTGCTCTTGTCGATGGCGGGCTTCTTGACGTCGTCAGGCATGGCAAACCTCCCCTACTGCGGACCGACTCGCGGGAACCATACAGAGGCCCCCGGCGGCGTGCCAGCCCGTCCTGGCGCTTGGCAGCGCATGGCGCACCGGCTAGAACGGCGGGCCTCATCAGGAGCCCCCTTGCCGCTCATCACCTTCGAGGAAGCCTGGCAGGCCTATCGTCGGGCCGAGACCCGCCTGCCGCGGAAGGCGCCGGCGGCGACGCCGACGCGCATCGCGGGCGTGCGCGAGATCGCCGGCCAATTCGATCTGGTGATCCTCGATGCCTGGGGTGTCCTCAACCTCGGCGACGTGGCGATCCCGCGCGCGCTCGCGGCGGTGAAGGCGCTGCGCGCCGCCGGCATGCCGCTGCGCGTGCTCAGCAACGATGCCAGCGGCGAGAAATCCCGCGCGGCCGCCAATCACCGGCGCCGCGGCTACGACTTCACCGACGCCGAGATCGTCGCCGGCCTCGACCTGCTGCCGGAGGCGCTCTCCCGTCTCGCCCTGCCGGACCCGATCGGCCTGATCGCCGACCTTCCCGCGCCGTCATTGCCGACGCCCATGCTGCCGCTCGGCGATGACGCCGCCGACTACGACCGCGTTTCTGGTTTCGTCTTCCTCTCGAGCGACGGCTGGAGCGAGGAGCGCCAGGCGCTGCTCGGTGCGAGCCTGCGGCGACGGCAGCGGCCGCTCGTCGTCTGCAATCCCGACATCGCTTCGCCGGGCCCCGAGCGCCTCAACGCCGAGCCCGGCTTCTACGCCCATCGCCTGGCGGAGGAGATCGGGACGGTGCCGCTCTTCTGCGGCAAGCCCGAGAGCGAGATCTATCGCCGCGCCCTCGGCGGCGTTGCGCCGGAGCGCGCGCTCTGCGTCGGCGATACGCTCCACACCGACATCCTCGGTGCCCGCGCGGCGGGCTGCAAGGCGATGCTGGTCGAGGGCGGCTTCTTCGCCGGTCGCGATCTGCCGGCGCTCGCCGGCGAATGCGGCATCTGGCCGGATTTCATCGCGGCCGGGCTCTGAGGTCTCACATCGCCATCATCATGCCGCCGCCGATGATCAGGCCGAGGAGGTAGGTCAGCACGAGATAGACCACGATCACCACCACGACCGCGACCAGGGTAAAGACCGCGGCCCTGTCCTCCGGGATCGCCAGCACGAACGGCGCGCCGAGATAGAAGAGATAGATCGTGTAGATCGCCGCCACCAGCATCAGCAGCGAGGCGAGCACCCAGATGACGGGAATGAAGACGAGAATGCGCGAGGCAGCGGCGATCCAGACCGCCGTGGTGGCGTGCGCCGTCAGCTTCAGCCCCTGAACCAGATCGTCGCGGCCGCCGAAAGACGGCGCCAGCGTGCTGAAGATGAGCGCCGTTATATAGACCGAGATCAAGCTGAAGACATACTGCATGACCGCGAAGAAGATGCCGCCGCCGAAGGCGCCGCGCGCGGTGAACGCCACCAGCATGGCGATCGGGCCGATGGCGGCGAGCGGCACGATGTAGCCGTTGTAGAGGCTGCCGACACTCGCGGGCTCGCCGGCGATCAGCGGCCATTCGGTCTTCGGCGTGCGCAGGATGTTCTTCACGCGCGACGTGATGTCCATTTTCCCCCCTTGCACGACAGGCGTGCGGCCCCTTCGGACCGGCCCCTCCGCCGATCCGATCGCGAGCCTAGCGCAAAGCGGGGTCGATCGCCATTTGTGCCGCCTCAGCCGGCGCCGAGGCGCTCCAGCGCGGTCCTGATGCGGGCGAGCGCCGCCTCGCCTTCCGCGTGCCGCTCGCGCTGCTCCTCGATCACCTCGGGCTTGGCCTTGGCGAGGAACTGCTCGTTGCCGAGCTTGCGGGCGATCTTCTCGAGCTCGCCGGCGACGGTCGAGGCCTCCTTCTGCAGGCGGCCGCGCTCCTTGGCGAGATCGACGGTGCTGGCGAGATCGAGAAATACCGTGGCGCCCTCGACCACCACCTGGACCGCCTGCCGCGCCATCGCCTTCCAGGCAGTGCCCTCGGCCTTCTCGATGCTCTTGAGGCGCGCGAGACGGCGCACCGCGTCGCCGTGCCGTGCCAGGCGTTCGGGCACTTGCGGCTTCTCCGTCCGGATATAACTCTGGATCTCGGCACCGCCGGGGACGTTCATTTCCGAGCGGACGCCGCGCACGGAGGAGATGAGGCTCACCACCCAGTCCATCTCGGCCATCGCCGCGGCATCGCGCGGGAGGGCGCCAAGATCCGGCCAGGGCGCGGTGATGAGGAGGCCCGACTTGCCGCCGGAGAGATGCTCCCAGATCGCCTCGGTGAGGAAGGGCATGATCGGATGCAGGAGATGCACCACTTGCGCCAGCACCCAGGAGGTGACAGCGCGCGTCTCCGCCTTCGCGGTCTCGTCGCCGCCGGCGAGGATCGGCTTGGTGAATTCCAGGTACCAGTCGCAGAAGCTGCCCCAGGTGAACTGGTAGAGCGCGCCGGCGGCGTCGTTGAACTTGAACTCGTCGATGGCGGTGCCGACGCGCCCCGCCGCGTCGGCGAGAGCACCGACGATCCAGCGGTTGACGGTCAGCTTGCAGGACGCCGGATCGAAACCCGGCGCCAGCGCGCAGCCGTTCATCTCGGCAAAGCGCACCGCGTTCCAGAGCTTGGTGGCGAAGTTGCGATAGCCCTCGACGCGGCTCTCCGCGAGCTTGATGTCGCGGCCCTGCGCCGCGAGCGCGGTCAGCGTGAAGCGCAGCGCGTCGCAGCCGTAGCGCTCGATCAAGTCCAGGGGATCGATGATGTTGCCCTTGGACTTCGACATCTTCTGCCCGCGCTCGTCGCGGACGAGCGCATGGATGTAGACGGTGCGGAACGGCACGTCGCCCATGAACTGGTGGCCCATCATCATCATCCGCGCGACCCAGAAGAAGATGATGTCGAAGCCGGTCACCAGCACGTCACCGGGGTAATAGCGCTTGAGCTCCCTGGTTTCCTCCGGCCAGCCCAAGGTCGAGAACGGCCACAGCGCCGAGGAGAACCAGGTGTCGAGCACGTCGGGATCGCGCTCGAGCTTCTCCGGTTTGCCGTAATGCTTCGCCGCGGCCGCCTTCGCCTCCGCCTCGGTCTCCTCGACGAAGATGGTGCCGTCAGGCCCGTACCAGGCGGGGATCTGGTGGCCCCACCAGAGCTGGCGCGAGACGCACCAGGGCTGGATGTTGCGCATCCACTCGAAAAAGGTGTTCTCCCACATTCTCGGCACGAAGACGGTATCGCCGTTTTCCACCGCCTTGATCGGCGCCTGCGCCAGCGTCTTGGCGTCGCAGAACCACTGGTCGGTGAGCCACGGTTCCAACACCGCGCCGGAGCGGTCGCCGTGCGGCACCATGTGGGTGTGCGGCTCGACCTTCTCGACGAGGCCGAGCGCCTCCATGTCGGCGACGACGCGCTTCCTCGCCTCGAAGCGGTCGAGGCCGCGATAGGCTGCCGGCACCTCGTCGTTGAGGCGCGCGTCGCGGTCGAGCACGTTGATGAGGGGCAGGTCGTGCCGGCGCCCGACCTGGAAATCGTTGAAGTCGTGCGCCGGCGTGATCTTCACCGCGCCGGTGCCGGTGGCGGGATCCGCATACTCGTCGGCGACGATGGGAATGCGGCGATCGACCAGCGGCAGCATCGCGTGCTTGCCGACGAGAGACTTGTAGCGCTCGTCGTCGGGATGCACGGCGACGCCGGTGTCGCCCAGCATGGTCTCCGGCCGCGTGGTCGCCACCACGATGAACTCGCCGGGCCGCCCTTCGATCGGATACTTGAAGTGCCAGAGATGGCCTCTGGTCTCCTGGCTCTCCACCTCGAGGTCGGAGACCGCGGTGTGCAGCTTCGGGTCCCAGTTGACGAGGCGCTTGTCGCGATAGATGAGCCCGTCCCGGTGCAGCTTGACGAACACCTTGCGCACCGCGGCGGAGAGCCCCTCGTCCATGGTGAAGCGCTCGCGCCGCCAGTCCGCCGAGGCGCCGAGCGCGCGGAGCTGGCGCGTGATGGTGCCGCCGGACTCCGCCTTCCACTGCCAGACCCGCTCGACGAACTTCTCGCGGCCCAGCTTCTGCCGGCTCGACTGCTCCTGGGCCAGCTGGCGCTCCACCACCATCTGGGTCGCGATCCCCGCATGGTCGGTTCCGGGCTGCCACAGCGCGTCGCGGCCGCGCATGCGCTGGTAGCGGATGAGGATGTCCTGCAGCGTGAAGGTGAGCGCGTGCCCCATGTGCAGGCTGCCGGTGACGTTCGGCGGCGGCATCATGATGGTGTAGGGCGTCGCCTTCGAATCCGGATGGCTTTCGAACGCGTGCGCGTTCTCCCAGGCGGCGTAGAATTTCGCCTGCACCTCGGCCGGATTGAAGGTCTTGTCCAGCATCGCCGGACGCTCGTCGCCGCTCATGACACGTAGCCGCTCATCACACGAAGACGCTTATTGGACGTCGATCAGGTTACACGTCGGTGGGGGGAGCCTCAGGAGGCGCGTCATGCGCGCCGCCGCGCCGCGAGCCCTGT
>DATKPX010000600.1:0-3441 GCA_035523855.1 Allostellaceae bacterium | reverse complement strand
GTCCTCCGCCACGTCCCATCCCATCACATCGAGCGAGTTGGGCCAGGTATGCTCGCCCGACCCGCCGAGCGCCGGACCCGCGCCGCGGCTCGACAGGAGCGCCGCCGCGGCGCCGTCGCCGAAGAGGGCGGCGCTGATCAGGCTGGTCTTGGTCATCTCGTCCTTGCGGAAGGCGAGGCCGCAGAGCTCGACCGCCAGCACCAGCACCTTGGCGCCGGGATGGGCGCGGGCGAGGTCGGCGGCGCGAGCGAGGCCCAGCACGCCGCCGGCGCAGCCGAGGCCGAAGATCGGCAGCCGCCGCACATCCGGCCGCAGACCCAGACGGTTGATCAGGATCGCATCGAGGCTCGGGGTCGCGACGCCGGTGCTGGAGACCGCCACCACCGCATCAACCTCGGCCGGCCCGATGCCGGCGTCCTCAAGGCACTCGCGCGCCGCCCGCTCCAGAAGGTCCGAGGCCGCCGCGATGTAGACGGCGTTGCGGTCGCTCCAGCCATGCGGGTCGTTGTACCAATCCACCGGCACGCAGGAGAAACGCCGGTCGATGCCGGCGTTGCGGAACACCGGCATCAGCCGCTCGAGCGCCGTTTCGCCCATATCGGCGAAGAGGATGCGCGCCCGCGCCGCCACCTCCGCCTGGCGCAGGATGTGGCCCGGCACGGCGGTGGCGAGGCCGACGAGGCGCGGACGGACGGCCGCGGCTGGCGGGCGGGCGACTTCCTCACTAAAGTGCGGCCGGTGCCGATCACGCACCGCCGTCGCGTCGTCCCGCACGGCTGCATCGTCCAAAAGGGGGCCCTCCGCGCATGCGCTGCTGGAAGTACCATCATCATCCACGCTGGCGCGCGCGAGTGGAACTGACATTCCCGTCACCATCGGTGGAACCCGGCCGCGGCTGTTGCGCGGCGCTTGCAGGGTTCCGCAGCCCGGGCGGCCCCGCCACGCTGAGCCGGTGATGCCCACGCCCGCGCCGCCGCCCGGCACCCGCCTGCGCGACCATCTGCGCAACTACTTCATTGCCGGCATCCTGATCACCGGCCCGATCGCGCTGACGCTCTACATCGCCTGGCTCTTCATCCACGGCGTCGATGCGGCGGTGACCGCGCTCATCCCCGACGAGTACAACCCCGAGACCTATCTGCCGTTCCACGTGCCCGGGATCGGGCTGGTGGTGGCGGTCGCCGCGCTGACGCTGATCGGCGCGCTCGCCGCCAACGTGCTCGGCCGCTTCTTCGTCCGCATCGGCGAGCGGATCATGGGCCGGATGCCGGTGATCCGCGGCGTCTACGGCGCGGTGAAGCAGATCTTCGAGACGGTGCTGGCGAAGCAGTCCAGCACCTTCCGCGAGGTGGTGCTGGTGGAATATCCGCGCCGCGACAGCTGGACCGTCGCCTTCGTCACGGCGCGGCCGGAGGGCGAGCTTCACGACCTCGTGCCGCCCGATGCCGTCGGCCTCTACGTTCCGACCACGCCCAATCCGACCTCGGGCTTCCTGCTCTATGTCCCGCGGAAGGACGTGATCACCCTCTCGATGACCGTCGAGGAGGGCATCAAGCTGGTGATCTCCGGCGGCATCGTCACGCCGCCGGACCGCCGCAAGACCGGCGAGATCGCGAAGAAGTAGCCGCACTCAGCCGGCAATGTGCCAGGTGCCGTCGAGCCACTGGCAGGCGGTGCCCTGCACCGGCTCCTGCCGACCGTCGATCGTGAGGGTGGTGTGGAACTGCCGGCAGTTGCGGCCGGCGGTGGTGGCGTCCGCCTCGTTCGGCGTCACCGTCGCGTCCGCCATGACGGGCGGCCCGTAGAGCCAGGCGGTCGGCACGTCGTACCAGTAGGGCCAGGCCCAGAAGGGAAACAGCGGGCGGCCGAAGCGGTCGAAGGTGACGACGCGCGGCGACACGAAGCTGTGGCGGCGGCGGTCGAGGAAGATCGGCCGGCGTCCCGGCGCGAAGAAATGGGCGTCCGGGCGTCCGACGAAGAAATGCGCATCGGGCCGTCCGGTGAAGACATGCGCGTCCGGATGGCCGCCGAAAGATTGCCCGCCGGGGCCGCCGACGGTGCCGCCGGCGCCGAAGCCGCGGGCGGCCGCGGGCGCCGTCAAGCCGGCCACAAACAGCGCAAGAATTGCCAAACGAGCGAGATATCGGGTCATGGGATCACCAGTGCTGACCCTGAATCTAGGGTGGCGCCGCCGCCGCTTCTCGTGACGAAAAAGTCATTCTGGTCACCGGCGCGCGAGGCTCAGCCGGAGCGCAGGTATTTGACGGCAGCGTCGCGCTCGAAGAGGTAGAGGAGGGTGCGGAGCGCGGCTCCCCGCGCCTCCGACAGCTCGGGATCGCGGTGGAGAACGAGCCGCGCATCGTCGCGGGCGATGGGGATGAGCTCGGCGTGCGCCGCGAGATCGGCGAGGCGGAATTCGGGGAGGCCGCTCTGGCGCGTCCCCAGCACCTCGCCGGCGCCGCGCAGCTTCAGATCCTCCTCGGCGATGCGGAAACCGTCATCGGTCTCGCGCAGGATGGCGAGGCGCTGCTTCGCCGTCTCGCTGAGCGGCTGCGCGTAGAGGAGGAGACAGGCCGAGGGCTTGTCGCCGCGGCCGATGCGGCCGCGCAGCTGGTGCAGCTGCGCGAGTCCAAAGCGCTCGGCGTGCTCGATCACCATGACGGTGGCGTCGGGCACGTCGACGCCGACCTCGATCACCGTGGTGGCGACCAGGAGATCGATATCGCCATGGGCGAAGCTCTCCATCATCCGATCCTTCTCGGTGCCCTTCATGCGCCCATGCACCAGCCCGACGCGGTGCCCGAAGCGCTCCTTGAGATAGACCTCGCGCTCGGCCGCGGCGGCGAGGTCGCCTTCCTCGGACTCCTCGATGACGGGACAGATCCAATAGACCTTGGCGCCGCTGGCGAGCGCGCGGTCGACGCCGGCCACCACCTCCTCCAGGCGCGCGACCGGCACCGTCCGCGTCGTCACCGGCTTGCGGCCGGCCGGCTTCTCGGTGAGGCGCGAATGGTCGAGATCGCCATAGGCCGCCAGCATCAGCGTGCGCGGGATCGGCGTCGCGGTCATCGCCAGCAGATCGACGCCCTTGCCCTTGTTGGTGAGCGCCGCGCGCTGCTCGACGCCGAAGCGATGCTGCTCGTCGATGACGACGAATCCCAGATCGCGAAAGACGACGTCCTCCTGGAAGAGCGCGTGGGTTCCGACCACGATCGGCGCCAGGCCGGAGGCGAGCGCCGCCAGCAGGCTCTCGCGCGCCTTGCCCTTCTCTCGGCCGGTAAGCAGCGCCACCTCGACGCCGGCGGGCTTCGCCAGCGCGCTCAGGGTCGCCGCGTGCTGGCGCGCCAGGATCTCCGTCGGCGCCATCAGCGCCGCCTGCACGCCGGCCTCCACCGCGTCGAGCATGGCGACGAGCGCCACCACCGTCTTGCCGCTGCCGAC
>DATKPX010000599.1:0-2212 GCA_035523855.1 Allostellaceae bacterium | reverse complement strand
CCGCGAGTTTCAAGGTGTTGGCGATCAGCATGACCCGGCCTTTCGGCCAGGAGTCCGCGAACGGCCCGGCGAACGGGGCGAGGACGATGTAGGCGCCGACGAAGAATTCTTGCAGGATCGGCTGCGTCCATTGCGGGTAGAGCTGCGACTTGAGCAGCGCAAGAGTGCAGAAGAGCAGCGCGTTGTCCGCCAGCGCCGAGATGAATTGCGCCGCCAGCGTCGCCGCCATCCCCCGCGACCAGAGTCTGCGGGTGTCGACCTGCACGACCTCGCGGCTCATGAGGATGCCGCCGTGGCATCGACCCCCGAGGCAAGCGTCTGTTCCTTGCGTTCGGCCATGGCTTTCAGGCGCACGTAGTCCGTCTTGCCGGTCCCGAGCAGGGGAATCTCCGCCAACGGCACGATGAGGCGCGGCACGGCAAGCTCGCTCGCGCCCAAGCTCCTGGCTGCCGTGATCAGGGCGTCGCGCGTCAACGATTTGGCGGTGGTGAAGAGCACGATGGCCTCGCCCTTGGATGAGTCGGGTCGACTCGAGGCGGCATGCGCGGCGCCCGCTGCGGCCCTCGAGGCAATCTGCTCCACCACCTCCAGCGACACCATCTCGCCGGCGATCTTCGCGAAGCGCTTGGCGCGGCCCTTGATGGTGATGAAGCCCTCGGCGTCGATCGCGACGATGTCGCCGGTGTCGTACCAGCCCCGCGGCGGCGGCTGCAGCAGTCCCGGCACGCTCGGCAACAGATAGCCCAGCATGATGTTGGGGCCGGCGACGACCAGCCGGCCGCCTTCCGCGATGCCCTCCACCGGCTCGAGCCGAGCGCTGATGCCCGGCAGCAGCCGGCCGACGGTGCCGGCCCTGAAATGCATGGGCGTGTTGGTGGCGATGACCGGCGACGTCTCGGTCGCGCCATAGCCCTCGAGGATCCGGAGACCGAAGCGCTCGGTCCACACCCGCCGCGTCTCCTCGCGTACCCGTTCCGCGCCGGCGAAGACATAGCGGACATTGTAGAAGTCGTAGGGATTGCCGGCGCGCGCATAGCCCGTGAGGAAGGTGTCGGTGCCGAACAGGATGGTGGCGTTGGTGTCGTAGGCGAGCTCCGGCACGATGCGGTAGTGCAGCGGCGAGGGGTAGAGGAAGATCCGGACCCCCGAGATCAGCGGCAGGATGGTGCCGCCGGTGAGGCCGAAGGAGTGGAAGATCGGCAGCGCGTTGAAGACGAGATCGCTCGGGCTGAAATCGACGCGGGCGCCGATCTGCCGGCAGTTGGCGAGGATGTTCCGGTGGCTCAGGACCACGCCTTTGGGCGTGCCTTCCGAGCCCGAGGTGAAGAGCACCACCGCGGGATCGTCGGGCGTGGGCTCGAAGCGCCGGTGCAACGCGCGGGCGAAAGGGACCATGAGCAGGCCGCGCAACCGCTCGAAAAGGCCGATCTCGCCGCGCAGGTCCTCGAGATAGATCACCTCGCGGCCGTCGGCGAGAGTGGCGAGCGCCGCCTCCAGCCGCGCCCGCTCGATGAAGCGCCGCGAGGTCACGATCCGGCGGATCTGCGCGCTGATGCAGGCGAGGCTCATGTTCTGCGCCCCAGTCGAATAGTTGAGCATCGCCGGCACGCGGCGGAACGCCTGCAGCCCGCAGAGCACGGCGACCGTCGCATTGGCGTTTGGCAGCAGCACCCCGACCGGCTCGAGCGGCTGGGTGACCGCGGCCAGCCGGCGGCCGAGGGTGAGGCTGGCGGCCAGCAGGCGGCGGTAGGAGAGCGGGCGGCGCTCCACGTCCTCGACGATCGGGTGGCTGGCGCCGTGGATGTCCTGGGCGTCGAGCACCGCCTGGAACAGCGTCTTTCCGATGTCGGCGGTCTCGAACATCATCGAGGACATGATGTCGTAGAGTGCGAGGCCGATGCCGCGCCGGCGCGCGCGTCCCTTCATCTCCGGCGGTACCGTGATGATCCGCGGCTCCAGCACGGTGATGGTGACCGGCGGGAACCAGCGCAGGCGGAGCTTGCCGCGCAGCCGCGAGAAATTGGTGTATTGCGGCCCGTCGAGCCGCACCGGCAGGATCACCGCCTTCGCCTTGTCGGCGATCATTCCCGGCCCCTCGTAGATCTTCATCAGCGCGCCGGTGACGGTGAGGCGGCCCTCGGGAAAAATGACGCAATGGCGGCCATGTTCCACCGCGCGGATCAGCGTCTTGGTGGCGAGCGGCTTCAGGGGA
>DATKPX010000598.1:0-10137 GCA_035523855.1 Allostellaceae bacterium | reverse complement strand
CACGGTAGCTCGCCTGGAGGCTCGGCAACAGCTTCTTGCCCTGCTCCACCAGCATGCGCGCCCGCTGCCAGTTGGGCGGCGCCGCGAGACCCGCGAGCTCCACCGTGCCGGCGATGCGCAAGCCCGTCTCCATCGGCGTCGCCACGAACTTGCCGTCGCTGTCGGTGATCGGCAGCCGCGGCATCGCCTCGGGATCCCTGATCACGATGTGGTAGCCGCGCTCGGTCTCGAGCGGCACCTTGTCGCCGAGCTCCACCGCCAGCGGCTTCGACCAGGCGCCGGCGGCAACCACCGCCGCGTCGCACGCGATCTCGCCCTTATCGGTGCGCACCGCCTTGAGGCGCTGGCCCTCGAGCTTGAAACCCTGTGCGCGAGCGTGCTGCAGCTTGCCGCCATTGCGCAGGACGGCCGCGGCGAGGCTCTGCACCAGGCGGTGCGGGTTGCTGGTGTGGCCGTTCTCCTCCATGAGGACGCCGCGGATGCAGTCGCGGGCGACACTGGGCTCGTATTGCCGCAGCTCGTCGGCATTGAGCTCGGTGAGCCGGACGCCGTTGTCGCGGCGCAGCTTCCAGGCATAGGCATCCTTGGCGTAGGTCGCCTCGGAGCGGTAGACCGCGAGATGGCCGGCGCGGTGGATGAGATCCTCGGCGCCCGCCGCCTTCACCAACGGCTGCAGCGTGTCGAGGGTGGGCCCCAGCAGCGCCCGGAGCGCGCGCGCCTGCGCCTCGATGCGCTCGGGCGTGCCGGCGCGCAGGAAGCGGATGAGCCAGGGCGCCAGCGTCGGCAGGTAGCTCCAGCGGATCGCCAGCGGTCCCAGCGGGTCCATCAGCCAGCGCGGCACGTTCCTGATCATGCCCGGCATCGACATCGGCACCACCGAGGTGCCGTTGAGGCAGCCGGCATTGCCGAAAGAGGTGCCCTCGCCGGGCTCGCCGGGATCGAGCACGATCACCTGATGCCCGTCGCGCTGCAGGAAGCTCGCGGCGCAGATGCCGACCATGCCGGCGCCGATCACCGCAACGGTCTTGGCCAATTTCCAATCCCCTCAGGATGTCGCGGCGCCGGCTCGCGCGCCGCGCAGCTTTTGATAGGCCTCGACGCAGAGCGCCGCAAGCCCGCCCATATAGGTGCGCATCAGCGCAATCACGACGAGCGCGAAGAACACCATGTCCCACTCTCCATAGCGCTGGAGGTAAGTGAGGATGATGTGGATCGGCGCGGCCCCCACCAGCGGTCCCGCGAAAGTGCCGAGACCGCCCACCACCACCATGATGATGAGCTTCGCCATCTCGTTGAAGTCCGCCATCTGCGGGCTCAGCACCTTGATGAAATGCGCATAGAAGACGCCGGCGAGACCGGCGATGGCGCTGGTGAGGGTGAAGACCCAGACCTTCACCGCCGTGGTGTCGACGCCCAGCGTCTCGGCGCGCAGCTCGTCGTCCTTGATCGCGCGCATGAAGTATCCGAGCGGCGAGCGCACCAGCACATACATCCCCAGCACCGTCACCGCCGCCACGGCCAGGAAGGTGTAGTAGTAGCGGACGGGGTCGACGGTGGCGTAGAGCGAGGGCACGCTGAGCCCGAGCTCGCCGCGGGTGATCGAATAGGCGGCGGCAAGCAGGATGTGGATGGTCTCGGCGAAAGCCCAGGTGGCGATCGCCAGATAGATCGCCCGCATGCGCAGCACCATGCGGCCGAGCGCATAGCCGAGCACGCCCGCCACCAGCACGCCAAGCACCATGCCGACGCCGATCGGCAGGTGGTAGTAGCGCGCCACCAACCCGGTGGTGTAGGCGCCGACCGCGGCGAAGCTCTGATGGGCGAGCGAGAACTGCCCGGTCATGCCGGCGAGCAGGTTCCAGCTCGCCGCCATGATCGTGTAATAGAGCGCGAGGGTGAAGACATAGAGGCTGTAGCTGCCGCTCACCAGCGGCAGCAGCGCGAGGACGATCAGCAGCGGCAGCGCCACCACCGCGACCCGCCGCCAGTCCACCAGCAGGAAGGCCGAGCGCATCATCCGAGCAGGCACTCCTGGATGAGCGCGGCGATGCGCTCGGGTCCGAACTCGCGCGCCGGCCCCGCCGCCTTGATGCGGCCGAGGTTCACCATATAGATGTGATCGGCATGCGGCGTCGCGTCCTCGATGTTCTGGTCCACCAGCAGGATCGTCGTGCCGCTGCTGGCGCGCGCGGTCTGCAGCAGCTGATAGACCTGGTCCACGAGATTGGGCGCGAGGCCGGCGGTAGGCTCGTCCACCAGCATCAGCGTCGGATCGGTCATCATCTCGCGCGCCACCGAGAGCATGCGCCCCTGGCCGCCGCTCAGCTCCCCTGCCCGCGCCCGCCGGCGCTCGGCGAGGACCGGGAAGATCTCGTAGTTCTTCTCGATCTGCCGCCTGAGGCGCGTCTTGTCGCGGCGGAAGATCCAGCCGCCCATTCGGAGGTTCTCCTCCACCGTGAGCTGCGGGAAGGTGTTGATCTCCTGCGGCACGTAGCTGATGCCGCGCGTCTTGATCTCCGACGGCTCGAGCCGCTCGATGGCGTCGCCAAGGAACCGGATCGAGCCCGCATGCGGCTTAAGGAAGCCGAAGATCGCACGCAGCAGCGTAGACTTGCCGGCGCCGTTGGGGCCGATCACCAGCGTCAGGCTGCCGGCGCGCACCTCGAGGGAGAGACCCTGCAGGATGTCGATGCCGCTCTGATAGGCGGCGAAGAGGCCGTCGACGGCGAGGATGCCGGTCTCCATCGCGCTCATGCGAAGGCTTTGCCGAGATAGGCCGCGACCACGGTCGGATCGGCGGCGACCTCGTCGAGGGTGCCTTCGGTGACGATCCGCCCCTCGATCATCACGGTCACCTGGTGGCAAAGCCGGCGCATCACGCCCATCTCGTGGCTGACGATCAGGAAGGTGATGCGTCGCGTCCGGTTGGCGTTGAGGATGAGATCGATGATCGCGTCCTTGATGACGGGATTGATGCCGGCGAAGGGCTCGTCCAGCACGTAGCATTTGAGCTCCGGCACCATGAAGCCGCAGGCGACCTGCAGCAGCGCGCGCTGGCCGCCGGAGAGCCGCTTCGCCGGCTGGTCGGCAAGCCGGCCCAGCGTGGTCATGGCAAGGAACTGGTCGGCGAGCCGGAGCCCCTCCGCCATGTCGACGCTGCCGCGCGTCAGATAAGGCAGCAGCAGGTTCTCGCGCACGCTCAGATTGCCGAAGACGCGGCAGACCTGGAAGGTGCGCAGCAACCCCAGATGCGCGATCTCGTGCGGCTTCAGCCCCCTGAGGCTCCTGCCGTCGAGACGGACCTCGCCTGACGTCGGCGCGTAGATGCCGGTGATGAGATTGCTGAGCGTGGTCTTGCCGGCGCCGTTGGGGCCGATGAGGCCGCGGATCTCGCCCGCCGGCACCGAGAGGCTCACGTGATCGGTGGCGACGAGACCGCCGAAGCGCATCACCAGATCATCGGTCTCGATGAGAGCCGCCATCGCCTACGCCATCCGCCCGCGCTCGCCGAAGAGCCCGGTGGGCTTGATCAGCAGCACGAGCAGCACCAGCAGGAAGCCGTAGATGTTCTGGTAGGGCGAGGAGATGAAGGCGGCGCCGAGGGATTCCACCACGCCCAGCAGCACGCCGGCGATGAGCGCACCGGGGATCGAGCCGAGGCCGCCGATGACGATGATCTCGAACCCCTTCACCGTGGTGACGACGCCGTTGGTGGGAAACACCAGGAAGACCGGCGCCAGCAGCGCGCCGGCGATGCCGGCGAGCGCCACGCCGATGCCGAAGGCGATCTGGTCGAGGCGGAGGATATCGACGCCCGACGTCTGCGCGCCGATCCGGCTCTGCGCGGCCGCGCGCAGCGCGAGCCCGTACCAGGTCCGCTTCAGGATCAGATAGAAGAGCGCGAGCGCGGCCAGCGCGCAGAGGAATGCCGCCATCCGCGAGCCCGCCACCGGCAACGGCCCCATCATCACTGTCGGCAGCGTCGAGCCGGGCGTGTACTGGTTCGGCCCCGCCAGGCCCGCGGCGAGATTGCGCAGCAGGAGGAGGAGCGCGATGGTGACGACGGTCGCGTATTCGTCCTTGCGCTCCAGCGCCTGGCGGAACATCGGCTTGATAAGCACCGGCTCCAGCAGCGCGCCGAGCAGGAACACGCCCGCGGCCGAGATCGGCAACGCCACCCACCAGAGCTCGGGCCCCAGCCACAGCGCCACCAGCATGTACTGGATGTAGCTGCCGATCATGTAGAACTCGCCCATCGCCCAGTTGACCATCTTGACGATGCTGTAGATGAACGTGATGCCGAGCGCCATGAGGGCGTAGAGCACGCCGATCATCACGCCCGCGAGCAGCGTCTGGACGAAGAGCTCAGTCGAGAACATGCGCTTCGGCCGGCCGCTCGCGCCGGCCGATCCCCCTCACCTCGCCGCCGCGAAGGGCCTGCGCGCTCGCATGCGCATGCCCGGCGCGACGCTCCCTCAATGCTTGGCGCCGATGTGCTCGACGATGATATCCGCCTCGCGCCAGTCCTGCTCGGGCTTGGTGTAGTGGATGATCAGGATCGGCGGCGACCAGTTGTGCCAGTAGACGCCGTCGGCGGCCGGGAAGGCGACGGGCGCGTCGGCCCAGGTCTTGAACGTGCCGGTCTCCAGCGCCTTGACGATCGCCTTGGGATCGCTGCTCTTCGCCTGCACCGCCGCTTGCGCCAGGATCATCACGTCGCCGAAGCCGTTCAGCGAGGAGTAGATCGGCGGCTCGTTGTACTTCGCCTGGTAGGCCTTGGCGAACCACTCGCCGATATCGGAGAGCTTCTGCTTGGGCGAGTAGTAGGCGATGAAGTAGATGCCGCTGCCGTTCTTCGGATGCAGCTTCCAGTATTGCGGCCGCACCGGCGCGTCGTAGGAGAGCAGCATCGGCGTCGCCGGCAGGATGCCCACCGTCTCCGCCTGGTCCATCATGAGATCGAGCGGCGCGCCGACGCCGATGTTGATGACGAGGTCAGGCTTGAATGCCTTCACCTGCAGCAGCTGCGGCGTCAGGTCGGTTGCGGCGTGGTCGAAGGTGATCTTCTGCAGTTCGAGCCCGGCCTTGGTGTCGGCGTTCTGCTTCTCCATCTCCTCGGCGATGCCGATGCCGTAGTCGGTGGTCTCCGCCACCAGGGAGACGCGCTTGTAGCCCATCTTCTTGGTGAACTCGAGGAAGGTCTCGACGCGGATGGGATCGATCGCGTGGGTGCGGAAGGCGGCCTCGTAATGCTTCGAGGTGATGTCCGCCGCCGAGGTCTGCGTGCCGATGGTGGGCACGCCGACCTCGTTTGCGACCTCGTTCACCGCGATGTTGACGGAGCTGTGGAAGAAGCCGGTGACGCCGATCACCTTATCCTCGCTGGCGAGCTTGCGGTAGCCGGCGACGCCGGATTCCGTGCGGCCCTGGCTGTCCTGCACCACCAGCTCCGCCTTGTGGCCGTTGACGCCGCCCATCACCGTATTGATGTACTCGATCGCCAGCTCGCCACCGCGACGGATGAGCTGCCCGGCGGCGGGATCGCCCGGCGGCGACAGCGGGATCTCCAGGCCGATCTTCACGGTATCGTCCGCCGCCCGGAGCGCGCCCGGCGCCGCGAGCGCGAGAACCGCGATCGATGCCGCCACCAGTACCATCTTCTTCATCGTCAGACCCCGCCTTCT
Organism: Allostellaceae bacterium; assembly: GCA_035523855.1. GTDB lineage: Bacteria > Pseudomonadota > Alphaproteobacteria > ATCC43930 > CGMCC-115725 > DASZHJ01. The sequence continues at coordinate 4,453 of DATKPX010000598.1, read as the reverse complement.
TTGATCATGGACCCGGAACGGGCCCGCCCCTGAAGCCGCCAATGCCGCGAATTTCTCGACAATAGCAATTGTATACAATCCCGCAAGGCATGCCGGTGCCGTCGCGCTGAGCGGACGATGCTCTATCGCTGAGCAGCGGCGGCGGAGAGTTCCCGGAGGATCTGCTCGCGGAGCCGAAAGCGCTGCACCTTGCCGGTGGCGGTGCGCGGCAGCGCGGCGACGCAACGGATCCAGCGCGGCCGCTGGTGCCGCGCCAGTTGCTCGGCGCAAGCGGCGGCGACCGCCGCCTCGATCTTCTCCGCCGGCGCCGCCGTCACCACGAAGCCGGCGAGGCGCGGAAACCCGTCCGCGTCCGGCACCGGTACGCAGGCGGCATCGGCGACGCCCGCGACCGCGAGCAGCACCGCCTCCACCTCCCCCGGGCCCACCCACTGGCCGGCGATCTTCAGCATCTCGTCGTCGCGACCCCGGTGATACCAGAGCCCGTCGTCACCGACGCTGAAGCAGTCATGGCTGTTGAACCAGCCCGCGCGAAAGGTGCTGCCCGTCAGCGCCGGACGCCGCCAGTAGCCCTGCGCCAGCGCCGGGTGCGCGATCCACAGCACGCCCGTTCCGCCCGGTGCCACCTCGGCGCCGCTCTCATCGAGGAGCCGCGCGCCGACGCCGGGCAGCGGCCGACCGACGCTGCCGGACGTCGCCTCCTCCGGCCGTGTCGCCATGCTGACGCAGAAGGTCTCTGAGGTGCCATAGATCTGCAGGATCGGACGGCCGGTCGCCGCGCGCCAGCGGCGCTCGAACGCCTCAGGGATGGTTTCGCCGCCGGATATGAAATGCCGGACGGCGCCCAGCCTCGCGAGCTGCTCCACCGGTTCCGCGAGCAGCCGGCGATAGAAGCTCGGCACGCTGAACAGCACCTCGGCCCCCGCCCGCGCCGCGACCTCGATGGTCGCGGCCGGCTCGGGCCAGTCAGGCTGCAGGATCGTGGTGGTCCCAGCCCGGAGCGCGCCGAGGAAAGCGTTGTCGAGCGCGTAGGCGAAGAAGAGCTTCGACGTCGTGAGCACCCGCGTGCCGCGCCCCAGCCCCAGCACTTCCGTCAGCACCAGCCCCGTCGGCAGCACGTCCTTGTGGGCATGCACGATCGCCTTCGGCGGACCCGTGGTGCCAGAGGAATAGATCCAGAAAGCCGGCTCCGATGCCGATGTCGCGGCGGCGGCAAGCCTTTCCGATGCGCTTGCCTCCGCCACGTCCCAGCCCGCCATCCCCGCCGCGACGCCGCCCGCCACCGCCAGGACGATGCCGGCCCGCTCGGCCGCGGGCACCTGCTCCAGGATCGGCAACAGCGCCGCATCGATCAGCAGCAGCCGCGCCGCGCTGTCGGCCAGGACATGCGACAGCGCCTCCGGGCTCGACCGCGTATTGAGCGCGACCGCAATGGCGCCGATCCGGAGCGCGCCAAGATAAGCGGCAGCGAAAGCAGGCGTGTCGCGCATCAGCAGCAGAACGCGGTCGCCGCGGTCGATGCCGAGCGCGAGCAGCGCATTGCCGGCACGGTTCGTCATCCGCGCGAGCTCGGCATAGGTGATGACACGCTTCCCGGCGATGAGGGCGGGATCGTCGCCGTGCCCGGCGTCGAGCGCCGGCCCCAGCACCGCTTCCGCCGCGTTCAGCGTCAGCCCCATGGGCCTCGCCGGCCGGCGCCGCGACCGGCGGAGGGCACCGAGCCCGCGCCGAAGCGCTGGCGCGCCGCGCGCGGCGGCGCCATCCGGAAGGACCCCGTCCGCGCCGGCTGCAGCAGGGAGACGCCCGCGCGGCGGAAGACCGGCACCAGCAGCATGCCGAGCAGGAAGCCGCCCACATGGGCCCAGAAGGCGACGCCGGGCTCGCCGGGATCGGCGGCGACGGCGCTCAGCAGCTGCATGAGGAACCAGAGCCCGAGCAGGATCACCGCCGGAACGGTGATCAGACGCACGAAGACGAAGATCCAGAAGAAGACCACCACATTGCCGCGCGGGAACAGCACCAGATAGGCGCCGAGCACGCCGGCGATGGCGCCGCTGGCGCCGATCAGCGGCACCTCGGCGGTCGGGCTGATGAAGGCCTGGGTCAGCGCCGCCGCCGCGCCGCTAAGGAAATAGAAAACCAGCAGGCGGATCGGGCCGAGGGCTCCCTCCACGCCTCTGCCGAAGAGCCAGAGATAGAGCATGTTGCCGAGGAGATGCAGCCAGCCGCCGTGCCGGAACATGCTGGTAAAGACGGTGAGCCAGGCTGGCACCCGCGCGAGCCGTGCCGGCAGATGCTCGTGGCCGAACAGGACCGCGGGAATCATGCCGTAGGAGAGCGCGGCGGCGTGCTGCGCCCGCGGCGGCAGGCCGATCTGCCATAGGAACACCGCGGTGCAGGCGCCGATCAACCCATAGGTGACGACCGGCAGCGCTCGCTTCGGCGCGTCGTCATAAAGCGGAAGCAGAAACATCGCGCCAGACTACGGCGCGGGGTGGAATCGCGTCCACAGCCGCCTCGGAGAGAGGACTCTGCCGGTCCCGAGCGCAGGCCGGGACCGGCAGAGCGGGAGCCGGCAGCGGAGGCCGGACCCCGGGGGAGCGCTACTCCGTCACCACGATGGTCCCGTCCATTCCCTCGTGGCCTTCGCCGCAGAAGATGTCGCACGCCATCACGTAGCGCCCGGCCTTGTCCGGCGTGAACCGCACATGGGTGGCCTGGCCCGGCACGATCTGGGCGTGGAGCCCGAGCGCCGGCACGTTGAACCCGTGCAGGCGGTCTTCCGTGGTGAGCTCGAGATCGACCGGCACGCCCTTCTTCAAGGTGACCTGCTCGGGCGTGAAGTCGAAGCGCTTGGCCACGATCTTCACCGTCTCTACCGCCGGCTGCGCCGGCGGCTTCTGCGCCACTTCGGTGGCGGCGCATCCGGCGATGGCGAGCAGCGCCGCTACCGCCGCCACCTCCGGCCGCACTTTCAAGGTTCGCATCATCTCAGGCCTTCAGCGGATGCTCGGTGAAGGAGATCTTCGCCTTGGGCGTGTCGGACTCGACCATGCGCCAGCCCAGGTCCTTGTAGGGATGCGCCGGATCCCAGGCGATCGGCGCCTTCTTCGGCACCGAATGCGGCGCCGGCTGCGGGAAGATCAGCGACATCGCGGCGTGGTGGGCGATGTGCCCGGTCATGTCGTGATGCTCCTGATGGATGTGGCCGTAGAAGACGGTCACGTTCGGGAACGGCATCAGCATGTCGATCGCCTGCGCGCCGTCGCGGGTCGCCCAGTCCCAGTCGGCGGCGAGGTCGAAGAGCGGCCGGTGGGTGAAGACGACGATCGGCGTCTTCTTGTCGAGCTGCGCGAGATCGGCCTTGAGCCAGGCGAGCTGGGCATCGCCGAGCGCGGCGCCGGGATCGGAGACATTGTCGAGGACGATGAAGTGCACACCCTTGTGATCGAAGGTGTAGTGCGTCTCGCCGAAGAACTCCTTGAAGGCGGTGCCGTTGTCGAGGCTCGCATCGTGCTCGCCCGGCATGAAGCGCACGGTCTTGACCTTGAGGTTCTTGACGAGGTCGCGGAACTCCGCCATCCGGCGGCGGCGCTCCTGCGGGTCGTCGGTGGTGTGGGTGAGATCGCCGGTGAAGACGATGAAATCGGGCGCCTCCTTGAGGGCGTTCACCTCGGCGATCGCCTTCGGCAGGGTATTCTTGGCCTCGGGATTGACCGCGTCGCCCTTGAAGCCCCAATGGGTGTCCGAGAGCTGGACGAAATAGAACTCCTTGGCGGCCTCGCGTCCGGCGGCCCAGGCGCGGCCGCCGGCGGTGTGGGCGAATAGGCCGGAAGCGAAGGCGACGCCGCCGAGGCCTGCAAGCCGGGCGAATTGCCGGCGATCGATGGGATGACTCATGGTTTCCTCGTTCCCCAGGGTTGGTGGCAAGATGGCGTTGGGGAGACCTGGGGCGGCCCGTGCTTATTCCGGGCCGGTGGTTAATCACGGCGCGTCCGCGCGCTCACTTTTTCGGGAATAAGCCGGCCGAGCCGGAAGTCTTATGGCTGTAACACGAGGATCGTCTTGGCCGCTGATCGAGAGCAGAAGGCCCAGCGCTTCCAGCAGGTCATCATGCCTCACCTGGACGCGGCCTATAACCTTGCGCGCTGGCTGACGCGCAGCGACAGCGACGCCCAGGACGTCGTCCAGGAGGCCTGCTTGCGCGCCTACAAGTATTTCGACGGTTTCGAGGGCGAGAACCCCTCCGCGTGGCTGCTGGCGATCGTGCGCAATTCCTGCTTCACCTGGATCAAGCGCAACCGCCCGGCCTCGGAGATCACCGGCGAGGACGCCATCAACGAGAACACGCCGGCAGAGGTGGCGCCGCTCCTCGGCGGCAGCAGCCGCGAGCTCGGCAGCGACCCCGAGACGCTGCTGATGGAGAGCCGCGACCGCGTGCGCGTCAACGAGC
>DATKPX010000597.1:0-2086 GCA_035523855.1 Allostellaceae bacterium | reverse complement strand
CCTGCGGCAGCGCCTGGCCGGCGAGGCGCCGCAGCAGGAAGCGCTCGATGAGTCCTCCCACCGCCGCCATCACCAGGCCGCTCAGCAGCGCCGCCAGCCAGAAATCGAGGCCGAGCCTGAGGAAGCTCACGCCGATATAGGCGCCCAGCATGAAGAAGGAGCCGTGCGTCAGGTTCGGGATCCGCATCAGGCCGAAGATCAGCGAGAATCCCGACGAGAGCAGGAACAGCAGGCTGCCGAGCGCGATGCTGTTCACCGCCAGGATCAGTTCTCGCATGCCTGCCGTCTTCCCGCTCGCATGGCGCCGGCGCCGGGCCGGCGGTCTCGGCTACAGCTTCGTCGGCGGAGCGTCGCGCGAGTAGACCGGCGCCGCCAGGTATTTCTGCTCGTCGTAAGTCCAGAACTGCCCGACCTTCGGGTAGGTCTTGACGATGGTGTTGGTGAGCTTGCCGTCCTTGCGCTCGAGCCTGCGGATGAAGACGTTGCCGACGACGTTGCCGAGATGGTCGAAGGCGAAGGGGCCGCGCGGCGTGTCCTCGAGGGAGACCGCGCGCAGCGCATCGATCAGCTTCTGCTTGTCCGAGGTGGCGCCGCCGGTCTTGGCGAGCGCCGCCTCGATGCACATGCCGTTGATGTAGCAGCCGGCGGCGTAGCCGCCCGGCAGGTTCTGCGTCTCCTTCACCATGATCTCGACGAAGCGCTTGTTGCTGGAGGTGTCGAGGGTCGCCGAGTAGAAGCTGGCGGAGATGGCGCCTTCCGCCTCGTCGCCGAGGCTCTTGAGGAGCGCGTCGTCGAGCGCGGTCCAGCCGCCGAGCACCGGATATTTGCCCTTGAGGCCGACATCGGCGTATTGCCGCAGGAACTTCACGGGATTGGAGCCGGCAAGGCCGGTGGCGACGGCGTCGACGTCCTGGATCTGCGCCAGATAGGGCGTGTAGTCGGCGGTCACCAGCGGCGGCCACAGGCGCTGCACCACCTTGCCGCCGTTGTCCTCGAAGACGCGCTGGAAGCCGCCCATCTGCTCGTAGCCGAAGGCGAAGTCCTCGCTGATGGTGTCGACGCGCTTCAGTTTCATCTCCTTGGCGGCGTAGTCGCCGAGCGCGTGGCAGCACTGCGAGGAGGTGGCCGACGCGCGGATCAGCCACGGATTGGCCTTGCGCTGGGTCATGTCGTCGGCGGCGGCGAGGCTCAGCATCGGCACCTTCGCCTGCTGGATGTAGTCGCTGATCGCCAGGAGCTCGAAGGCGGCCAGCGGCCCGACGATGAAGTCGACGGTGTCGCGCTCGACCAGCTCCTGCGCCTTGGTCTTGGCGCCGGCGGGATTGCCGCCGGTGTCGGCGACGACGAGCTCCGCCTTGCGGCCGGCGAGGGTCTGGTTCTTGTCCTTGAGGAAGGCGGTGAGGCCCTGCTCCATTTGGATGCCGCCCTGCGCCAGCGGCCCGGTCTTCACCGTGAGGAGCCCGATGCGGGCCGGCGCGCTCTGGGCGATCGCCGGCGCCGCCGGGAGCGCCGCCAGCGCGGTGGTGGCCAGCAGGAATTTGCGACGATCGAACGTTGCGGACATCGACGCTTCCCTCCCTCTGCGCCTCTCTTCTGCGAGAGGCCGTTTATGGCGGCAGCGGTTGGACGCCGCCGTGATCATTTGCTAATCATGATGGGGGAGCGGCCGCGGGCCCGTCCACAGAAAAATCGCCGGCTGCAACCCGCGCCATCGGGGAGATACCGCCGCCCGGATCGGCGCTCGATTGACCGCCGAGCTTATCAGATGATAAAAAAGAGGGTGCTTGCGCTCGCCTGAGGAAAGTTGGCAATCATGGATCTCGGCTACTTCACCATGCCGCTGCACCCGCCGTCGCGGGACTATACCGAGACCCTGAAGGAGGACCGCGAGGCGATCCTGCTGGCCGAGAAGCTGGGCTTCGTCGAGGCCTTCGTCGGCGAGCACGTCACCGACCTCGCCGAGAGCATCACCTCCTCGCTGATGTTCATCGCCAGCCTCGCCCACGACACCCCCCGCATCAAGCTCGGCAGCGGCACGCTCAACCTGCCGAACAATCATCCGGCGGCGGTGGCGGGCCAGGTGGCG
>DATKPX010000596.1:0-2969 GCA_035523855.1 Allostellaceae bacterium | reverse complement strand
CGCCTATCGCGTCTTCCCCGCCAATCCCGGCATCGTGGCGCCGCTGGTGACGGCGCGCGAGGTGAAGGCGATGATCCGCGACGGCGGCGAGCTCGCCCTCCTCGATGTGCGCGAGGGCGGCGTCTTCGCCCAGAGCCATCTTCTCTTCGCCACCTCCCTCCCCCTCAGCCGCCTCGAGCTCGGGCTTGCCGCGCTGGTGCCGCGGCGGATGACCCGCGTCGTGCTGATGGACGACGGCGACGGTCTCGCGCATCGGGCGGCGGCGCTGATGACGCGGCTCGGCTATCGCAACCTCGCGGCGCTCGCCGGCGGCGTCAACGGCTGGAAGCAGGCGGGCTACGAGCTTTTCTCCGGCATGAACGTGCCGAGCAAGGCGTTCGGCGAGTTCATCGAGCACGAGCAGAAGACACCGAGCCTCTCGGCCGAGGAGCTCCAGGCCAAGCTCGATGCCGGCGAGAAGCTCGTCATCCTCGACAGCCGGCCGATGGACGAATACCGCGTGATGAGCATTCCCGGCGGCATCGACTGCCCCGGCGCCGAGCTGGTGCGCTCGGTGCACGACGTCGCCGAGACGCCGGAGACGCTCGTCGTGGTGAACTGCGCCGGGCGGACGCGCAGCATCATCGGCGCACAGTCCCTGATCAACGCCGCGATCCCCAACAAGGTGCTGGCGCTGCGCAACGGGACCATGGGCTGGCACTTGGCCGGCCTCACCGTCGAGCGCAATGCCGGCCGCCGGCCGCCGGGACCGACGGCGCAGGGCCTCGCCAAGGCGAAAGCGGCGGCGGAGCGGGTTGCCGCCCGCGCCGGCGTCCGCGTCATCGATCGCGCCACGCTCGCCCGCTTCGAAGCCGAGCGCGACCGTCGCAGCCTCTACCTCTTCGACGTGCGCAGCCCGGACGAGTACGCCGCCGGCCACCTGCCCGGCGCGCGCTCGGCACCGGGCGGCCAGCTCGTGCAGGCGACCGATACCTATGTCGGCACGCTGAACGCGCGGCTGGTGCTGGTGGACGATGACGGCATCCGCGCGCTGATGACGGCATCCTGGCTGCTGCAGCTCGGCTGGGACGAGGTCTATGTGCTCGCCAACGCCCTTGCCGGTGCCACGCTGGGGGCCGGCCCCGAGCCGCGGCAGGTCCTCGCGGTCGACGGGACGGAGCCCGCCACCGTCGCCGCGCCGGAGCTGAAGCAGCTCCTCGATCGCGGCGGCGCGCTGGTACTCGATTTCGCCACCAGCCTGCAATTCCGCGATGCCCATATCCCCGGCGCCTGGTTTGCGATCCGCTCGCAGCTCGCCGAGGCGCTGGCAAAGCTGCCGCGGCACGAGCGCCTCGTCACCACCTCGCCCGACGGCGTGCTGGCGCGGCTCGCCGCACAGGATCTGGCGGCGCTCACCAGCGTGCCGGTGCAGGTTCTGGCCGGCGGCACCGCCGCCTGGCGCCAGGCCGGGCTGCCGATGCTGCCCGGCGCCGACCAGATGGCGAGCCCGGCCGAGGATGTCTGGTATCGCCCCTACGACCGGGCGCGCGATCAGGAGGCGGCGATGAAGGAGTATCTCTCCTGGGAGGTCGACCTCGTGCGCCAGATCGAGCGCGACGGCGACACCCGCTTCCGCATCCTGGTCTGAGCCGTGGCAGCTATCTGATCCGGCGGTAGATCTCGCCGTTCGTGGTCGGGACGGTGGACAGCGCGCGCATGAAGCTCGCCACCGCCTCCGGCGTGCCGGTGAGGATCTTCGGGTCGTTGGCGCTGTCCTCCGACGATTTCAGCAGCTCGATCCCGTTCTTGGCCGCCAGCGCCTCGCTGGCCCGGAGATCGGGCTCCAGGGTGACGATACGCTCGATCGCGTCGCCCTTGCGGATGACGCGGAACAGCAGCTCCCAATAGAGATCGCGGTCCCACTCGTCGAGGCGGAGCTGCACCGCGTAGAGCTCGTCGCCCACCAGCACCGCACGGAACCGCCCGGGCCCGTCCTTCGGATTGGTCGGGTTGGCGAACGCATAGTCGCGACTGCCGGGGATCGCAGTGACGCGGTAGCGGTTGGTCTGGGTGGCGTAGATCCCCTCGATGCCGGGAACGGCGACCGCCTGCTCCGGCTTGAAGATCTCGCCCCGCGTCTCGAAGCAGCCGCCGAGGGCGAGCACCAGCGCCAGCGCGGCCATGAGCCGCGCGGCGAGACTTCCGTCGCTCATCGTCCGGTGAATTGCGGCTTGCGCTTTTCCATGAAGGCGCGCCGGCCCTCGATGTAGTCGGCGCTGGCGAAGCACTCCGCCACCAGACGCTCGGAGAGCCCGATGTCGCGCTCCGCGGCATCCCTGAGCAGCTCGGCGACGGTGCGCTTCACCGCCGCCACGGTGAGCGGCGCGTTCCCCGCGATGGTGGTCGCGTAGTCCTCGACGAAGCGCTCGAGCTCGGTCGCGGGCACCACCTGGTTGACGAGGCCCATGCTGTGGGCCTGCTGGGCGGTGAACTGTTTCGCGGTGAAGAACAGCTCCTTCGCCGCGGCCGGTCCCACCAGATCCATCAGCTTGCGGATGCCCTTGTGGCCATAGCCGAGGCCGAGCTTCGCGGCGGGAATGCCGAACTTGGAATTGTCGGAGCAGATGCGGAGGTCGCAGCAGGTGATGACGCTGACGCCGCCGCCGATGCAATAGCCCTGGATCTGGGCGATGGTCGGCTTGGCGAAGCCGTGCAGCTTGGTCGAGAAGATGTCGGTGGTCTGGTTGTAGAGCTTCACCGCCTCCTCGCTGGCGCGCTCGCTCTCGAACTTCGAGATGTCGGCGCCGGAGACGAAGGCCTTGCCGCCGGCTCCCGAGATCACCACCACGCGGATCGCCGGATCGGCGGCGAAATCGTCGAGGATCTCGGCGCCCGCCTGCCACATCTCCAGCGAGACGGCGTTGTGCCGCTCGGGGTTGTTGAAGATCATGCGGCCGATGGCGCCGTCCTTGCGCATCAGCATCTTGTCG
>DATKPX010000595.1:0-2043 GCA_035523855.1 Allostellaceae bacterium | reverse complement strand
GCACCGGCACCCGCGCCGGCGCCGCGAAGGCGATATGGCCGTCGACGTCGGCATAGACGACGTTCTGCTCCGGGGCGTCGAATTTCGCCAGGGCGCGGTCGAAGGCGGGCCAGTCGGTGGCGCGGTTCATCTCGAAGAATGCCTGCGGCGTGCGGTCGCCATCCATGAGATATGTGGCCTGGAGGGCGAGAACATAGCCCGGCTCGGCGCTCGGCGGCGCGAAGCCGGCGAGATCGGAGAGCACGGGGCCGTGCCGGGTCTCGCGCACGGTGAGCGCCACGGGGTCGGCGCCGCGCACCTTGATGGTCTCCTGGCGCACGGCGAAGGGCTGCGAGCCCGCGGGCGTCAGGTATTTGCCGGCGTCGGCGGGATCGATCTTCTCGATGAAGAGGTCGGAGACGTCGCTGCCGGTGTTGGTGAAGCCCCAGGCGATCCGCTCGTTGTGACCGATGATCACCACCGGCGAGCCGGCGAGGGTGCCGCCGCTGACGGTGTGCTCCGGCGTCACCAGGCGGGCCAGGTACCAGAACCCCGGCATCACCAGCTCGAGGTGCGGATCGTTGGCGAGGATCGGCTTGCCCGAGACGGTGTGGCTGCCGTCAATGACCCAATTGTTGGAGGCGCGCGGCGGATCCTCCAGCGCCGGCATCAGCGCGGCCAGGCGATCGAGCGGCAGCGCGCGATAGATCGGCGCGAGCTCGCCCAGCACCACCGGCCCGTCCTTGGGATAGGCGGGATAGAGGATCGACATCTCCTCCGGCTTGACGCGCTCGGCGATCTGCGCGTGCACGAGCTCGGAGCGGTAGTTGCCGGCGAGCGACCACGCCATGAGCTTGCCGACGATCAGCCCGTCCGCCGGCCGCCACGGCTCCGGCTCGGCGCGCAGCAGGTAATATTCCGGCGGCAGCGCCGCGCGGCGGTCGTGGAGAAAGGCGTTGACGCCGGCGGCATAGGCGGTGAGGCCGGCCTGCACCTCAGGCGGCAGCACCGCGAACTGGCGCTCGGCGGCGCGCGCGAGGCCGAGGGTGCGCATCATGCGGTCGGTGTCGAGGGTGGCGGCGCCGAACCATTCGGAGAGCCGGCCGCTGGCGAAGCGGCGGCGGGCATCCATCTGGAAGAGCCGATCCTCGGCATGGACGTAGCCGAGCGCGAAGGCGGCATCGGTATCGTTGCGCGCCTCGATGGTGGGGATGCCGGTGCTGTCCCGGGTGATCCGCACCGGCGCGGTCAGCCCTTCGACGGTGCGCTCGCGCGCCGGCGGCGGCAGCGACGAGCGCAGCCACAGCAGGCCCGAGAGCACCGCGACCAGCGGAACCAGCAGCAGGAACACGGCAATGCGCCGGCGCATTCCGCGCTCCCAGCCTGCCGACCTCCGCGCTCAGCCCAGGTTCAGGATGATGGTCTTCTTCTGGGTGAAGTGCTCGAGCATCGCCTCCAGCGAGGCTTCCTTGCCGAGGCCCGAGCTCTTCACGCCGCCATAGGACATGTTGGCCTGCACCACCAGGTTCTGGTTCACCTGCACGAGCCCCGCCTCGAGGCGATGGCTCGCGTCGAGCGCGGTCTTGAGATCGCGGGTCCAGATGGTGGCGGCGAGCCCGTACTCGCTGTCGTTCGCCTGCGCCAGCGCCTCTTCGTATTCCCTGAATTTGATCACGCAGGTGACGGGGCCGAAAATCTCCTCGCGGCAGAGCCGGTTGTCGTTGGCGACGCCGGTGAAGATCACCGGCTGCACGTAGTAGCCCTGGCCGAGCTTGCTGTCGCTCGGCATCTTGGAGCAGCGCAGCGCCACGGCGCCGGCGGTCTCCTCGCCGAGCTTGATGTAGGACTTCACCTTGTCGAACTGCTGCTTGGAAATGATGGTGCCGATGTCGGTCTGCTCGTCGAGGGGGTCGCCCATCTTCATGGCGTCCACCTTGCCCTTGAGCTTGTCGACGAAGGCGTCGTGGATCGACTCATGGACGAAGATGCGGCTCGCCGCGGTGCAGCTCTGGCCCTGGCGGGTGAAGCGCATGCCGATGACGGCGCCCGCCACCGCCTTGTCGA
>DATKPX010000594.1:0-11413 GCA_035523855.1 Allostellaceae bacterium | reverse complement strand
TTGTAAGAAACACCGACGTTTGCGCGTCAATCGGCGCGGCCGATGGCAGATGCTGGTGTGTCGCTCTCAGCTCCGCTTCGGCCAGGTGTCGGAGAGGCGGTAGCCCTCGGGCCAGGGATCGGTGGGGTCGAGGGTCACCTGGTGGGTGCCGGTGATCCAGGCTTGGCCCGCGATCACGGGGATGATGCCGGGCTTGCCGCCGATGCGGGTTTCGCCGTCGATGCGGCAGTGGAAGCTGCTGCCGATGATCGAGCGGGCGAGATAGCGCTCGCCGAGTTTGAGCTCGCCGCGCGCATGCAGCACCGCCATCCGCGCCGAGCAGCCGGTGCCGCAGGGCGAGCGGTCGAGCTTCGCCGGCTCGATCACCACCGTGTTGGGGCCGGTGAGGACGCCGTTCTCCCGCGTGAGCGCGCCGGTGAGCTGGCAGAAGGAGATGTGGCGCCAGTCCGGGTTTTCGGGATGGGAAAACCCCAGCTGCTCGTTGGCGGCGCGGGTCACTTTGGCGCCGACGACGGCGATGTCGCGCGCCTCGTCGGGGCGAAGCGCGAAGCCCAGCGCCTTCGCCTCCACGATGACGAAGCTGTCGCCGCCATAAGCGGTGTCCACGGTAAGCGTGCCGAGGCCCGGCACCTCCAGCCTGGCGCCGAGCTTGTCGGCGAAGGAGGGGACGTTCCGGACCTCGATCCGCTCCGCCTTGCCGTTGCGGCAGGTCGCCTTCACCTCGACGATGCCGCCCGGCGGCTCCAGCACGATCCGCGTCTCCGGCTCCTGCATCGGAATGATGCCGGTCTCCAGCAGCACGGTCGCGACGCAGATCGAGTTCGAGCCCGACATCGGCGGCGTGTGCTCGGGCTCCATGATGATCCAGCCCATCTGGGCGCGCGGGTCCTTGGGCGGCACCAGCAGGTTCACGTGACGGAAGACGCCGCCCCGGGGTTCGTTCAGCACGAAGTTGCGCAGGACATTGTCCCTGGCGATGAAGCGCGACTGCTCCCAGATCGTGGCGCCCGGCGGCGGCGCCACGCCGCCGACGATGACGTCGCCCACCTCGCCCTCGGCGTGGCAGCTCACGATATGGATGACCTTCGACGCCTGCATGGGGCTCAGCTCCGCTGGATGTTCCAGAATTTCGGATTGCCGTCGAGGACGCCGGTGAGGGTCGCCTGATAGGCGGTCGGCACCGCGTATTGCCCGAGCGGGATATAGGGCACGTCCTGGAAGGCCTGCAGCTGCATCTCCGCGCAGATCTTCTTTTGCGCCGCGAGGTCCGGCGCCTCGAGCCAGCGGTTGCGGAGCTCCTCCAGGCGCGGGCTGGTGGGCCAGCCCGGCGATGCGCTGGTGCCGTTGCCGCGCAGGAAGACGTGGCCCACCGGGTTCATGTGATCGGTGCCGCTCCAGGCGGTGTGGAAGATGTTCCAGCCGCCTTGCTCCACGGGCTCCTTCTTGGTGCGCCGCTGCACCAGGGTCGCCCAGTCCATCGCCTGGTAGTCGACGTTGGTGCCGAGTCTCTTCAGCACGTCGTTGCTGATGTCGGCAAGCGCCTTGGCGCTGGGGATGTCGGTGGGAGCGAGCAGGACGATCTTCTCGCCCTTGTAGCCGCCCGCCTCCAGATCGCGCTTCACCTTGGCGAGATCCCGCGGGCCGGTGAGCGCTTCCATGCCGGCCTCGCTCGCCATCGGCGTGCCCGGCGTGAAGTAGCCGCAATGGTCCTTCCACATGCCGGGGTCGGTGCCGACCGCGGCGATCATGTAGTCGGATTGCGTCACCGCGCCGATGAGGGCGCGGCGCAGCGCCGGGTTGTCGAAGGGCGGCACCAGATGATTGAAGCGGAGCGTGCCGATATAGCCGGCGGGATCGCCGATCCTGACCGCGAGCCGGCGATCCTTCCGGAGCAGCGGCAGCAGATCGGCGTCCGGCACCAGCCACCAGTCGATCTCGCCTTTGCCCAAGGCGGCGGCCACCGTGCCGCCGTCGGCGTTGATGTGCCACTCCACGCGCTCGATATGGGCGATCTTCGGACCGGCGGTGCCGCTGGGCGTGCCGCTCGGCCGCGGGACGTAGCCGGCGAAGCGCTCATAGACCACCCGCTGGCCCGCCATCCGCTCGTCCGCCTTGTAGCGATAGGGGCCGCTCCCCACCATCTCCGTCACCTGGGTGAAGGGGTCGGTGGATGCCAGACGCTCGGGCATGATGGCGCAGATGCTGGGTGGCGCCTTGCCCAGCGCATCGGGCAGCAGCGGGAAGGCCCGCTTCATCCTGAAGAGGATGGTCCTGTCGTCGGCCGCCGAGATCTCGTCGGCGACCGCCATCACCGCCTGGCCGAAACTGTCCCGCGCGCCCCAGCGCTTGATGCTGGCGACGCAGTCCCGCGCCAGCACCGGCGTGCCGTCATGGAATTTGAGGCCGGGCCGCAGCGTCAGCTTCCAGACCTTGCCATCCTTCTCGGCGAGGCCGCCCTCCAGCATCTGTGGCTGCGCCTTGTACTCGGCGTCGACGCCATAGAGCGTGTCGAACACCATGAAGGCGTGGTCCCGAGTGGGATAGGTGGTGGTCCAGATCGGATCCAGCACCGCAAGATCCGCCTGCGGCACGAAGACCAGCGGCTTTGCCGCCTGGGCGCGCGCCACCGCCGGCATCGCCAGTGCCGCCGCGCTCCCCGCCAGAAACTCCCGTCGCCGCATCCCCGCTCTCCCGTCCCGGGCGGCAATGATGGCCCAAGGCGGGGGAGGATGGCTATGGCGAGTTCGAGGCCGTCACCCCACCTTGCGCAGGAACGTGCGCTCCTCGGCCAGGATGAAGCGCTGCTCCTCGGCGCTGCGGAAATTGGCCATGCCCTCGGCGTCGCCGCGCAGCCGCGCGCGGTAGGCCTCGTAGTCGGCGAGGCTCGCGAAGGAGATCAGGCCATAGGCGATGTTGTTGGTGCCTTCGTGCGGCATCCAGTATCCCAAGAGATCGCCGCCGCATTTCGGGATGATCTCCGACCAGCGCTGCGCATAGGCCTCGAAGGCCTCGCGCTTGAAGGGGTCGATCTGGTAGCGGATGAAGACGGTGATGGTCATGAGAGCCTCCAGCTGGTCTGTGATGCTCATCCCGCAACCGGCGGGTAGTATTGCGGCGCCTCCTGCCGCTGCCGCATCCCGTAGTCGCGGACGATGCGGACCGTGCGGTGGCGGATGCCGTCGTCGGCGGGCTGCCAGGAGGCAGCGTCCTCTGCTTTCCGCCAGGAGGTCAGCAGGATGAAGCTGCCGGCGCGGTTGATGTTCTCGAACACGTCCCAGTCCACGCGGCCCTGGGCCTCGGGCAGGCCGATGCGGCGCGCGATCTCGGCGGGATCGGTGTTTTCCGGCAGCGTGCCGAGCGCGCGCTCGGTGAGCGCCACCAGCCTGGCGGCGCCCGCCTCGGTCTCGTCGAGGCGCTGCGTGGGCAGGCGCTCGCCCGCCGGCAGGCCGCTGTCGCCGGTCACCTCGCCGACGCGCAGGTGATAGTCGCGGAACACCTCGAAGCGGCCCTTCTCCTGCACGCCGTGATGGCCGGCATGAGTGCGCCAGCGCACCACCGCCTTCTCGTCCTTCCAGGTGGAGAGCGACAGCAGCCAGCCCTTCCGGCGCTTGCTGGCGAAGCGCTCGTTCTCGATGAAGCCCTCGATCTTCTCGAGCTCCGGCCGGAGCTGCTTGGCGTAGCCGAGATAGGCATCCCACTGCTCCGGCTTCGGGATCACTTCGAAGATGACGGCGAACATGGCGTCTCTCCTTTTTGGTCAGGCGGGCGGCGGCAGATCGCCGCCGGCGAGGAAGGCCTCGGTCTCGCGGTAGAGCGCATAGCGGGCGGATTCCAGATGCATGAGATGAGTCGCCCGCGCGATCTTGATATCACGGCGGTTGGGCGATGCGCGGAAGCCGTCGAAGAGCCAGCGCGCGTCCGCGTCGGTGCAAAGACTGTCCCACTCGCCACGGATGATCGCGACCGGCGCGCGCACCCGGCCTGGATCATAGGCAAGCTCGCCGGCCCAGGCGTCGAAGATGTCCTGGAAGGCGCCGCTCGGCACCTTCACCGCCGCCGGCTCGCGGCGGCGGCTTTCGGGGTCGCTCGCGAGATAGCGCTCGCCCCAATCGTCGAAATGCCGCTTCGGCAGCACCGGCGCCTCGCCCGCCGGCACGTCGGCGACGAAGCGGTCCCACTGGTCCTTGAGGGAGATCAGCCGCCAGGCCGGAAGATTCATCCGCTCGCCCTTGGGCTCGCGGCGCGCGATGGGGCCGAAGAGCACGAGGCGATCGACCACATCGGGGCAGCGGCCGGCGAGGTGTCCGGCGACCATGCTGCCCCAGGAATGCGCGATCAGCGAGACGGGGCCGCCATGGCGCGCGATGACGAAGCGCAGCGCCTGCTCGAGCTGCCGGCTGGCTTCCGCCGTGCGGCCGAGCGGCGCGTGGCGCTCCGCGGGCTCCGTCATCTCCGGATAGGGATCCGAGTGGCTGCCGAAGCCATGAAAGTCGAGCGCCCAGACATTGAATCCGGCAGATGCCAGCTCGTCGCGCCAAGATCTTCCGTCGAAGCGATGGGCGATCGAGAGCGCGGAGGAAAATGTGCCGCCATGGACGTAGAGCACATCCTTGCCGTTGGGCGCGACGCTGGGGCTCGGCGGCAGATGGCGCAGGAACAGCGTCAGGCCGTTGTCGGCGTTCGGGATCAGGAAATGCTCTTCGCGAGGATCGAGCTTCGGTGCGGCTGAGCGGTCGGTCATCGGGGACCTCCGTCCTGTGGGTGCGGATAGAACGACGCTGAATGTCCCGAGGATGCGCGCGAAGGGCCGTCGACGTTACGGCGGATTCCGAAGTTTGCTCGTGGTCGCGTTGGGGTTGAGACGCCCGGCGTCTATTCCGCCGGGACGAGTTCCGCGCTGCCGGCGGGGCGATTGGCGCCGGCAGCAAAGGGAAGCGCCCAGCTGCCCTCGGGGCCGCGGGCGGTGGCGCGGAGCGCGCCGATCACCACCTCGCGATAGCTCGCGGTCGGCAGCGGCCGGCCGAGCCGGGCCTCCAGCATTTGCGAGAGCTCCGGGAGGCGATGGAAGGGCACGCCCGGAAAAGTATGGTGCGCGGTGTGGTAGGGCATCTGCCACAGCGCCCAGCGCACGGGTGCCGGCACGCGGAGCGTCCGCGTGTTGCGCGTGGTGTCGAGCCCGCCATCCTCGAGGCCCAGATGCTCGCCCATGTTCTGCAGCTGATGCAGCGGCTTGGTGATGAGGAGCGGCGCCAGCCACAGCGTCACCGCCAGCTCGCTCTCGAACCAGACCGAGATCGCCGCGAGCGCGACATAGAACGCCAGATGGCCGCGCGCCTCCCAGACGACGTAGCGCCGCTGGCTGTCGGTAAGCCAGTGGACGGAGGCGGGAATGCGGCCCGCCGAGATGCGCAGCAGGCTGCGGATCCTCCCGTGCCAGTAGCCGATGCCGGAGAGAGAATAGAGATAGCTGGCGCGCGTATACCTGCCGCGGAACATCAGCTCCGCGTCCTTCTCCCAGTCGCCGGTGTGGCGGTGGTGCGCGAAGTGGAACCACGCCTCCCACCAGGCGGGATAGAGCTGCGTCAGGCCGGTGCAGCGGCGCACGGCGTCGTTGAGCCAGCGCGACTTGAACGCGGTCTGATGATTGCATTCGTGCTGGGTCGCGAAGAGGCAGTTGATGAGATAGCCGTGCGCGACGAAGACCGGCACGCCCCACCAGCCGCCCCAGAGCATCGCGAGTGCCGTGCCGGTAACGCCGAGCGCGCCCAGATGGCTCGCGAGCTGCAGCAGCCCCTGCGCATCCGAGCGCCGCGACAGCTCCTTGAGCTGGACGGGATCGATCAGGCCGCTGCGCGAGACCCAATTCTCCATCGCATGATCTCCGGGCTAGGCCGCAAGGCTCATCGCCCGATCAACTCTGCAATCGCCGGGCCAATCGCGGCAATGGGAAAGTGAGGGGGTGGCCGTTGTCTTCGAAATGCCCAATCAGCAGGCATTCCGTCACCCGTGTCGGCCGCCTATAGTCCCTCGAAGTCAAACCGTAAGAGGCGACGACATCCGATGACAGAGATCCGGGCCGGCATTGGAGGCTGGGTGTTTCCGCCGTGGCGGGGCGTGCTCTATCCGAAGGGGCTGCCGCAGGCGAAGGAGCTGCACCACGCCAGCCGGCAGGTCACCTCGATCGAGATCAACGGCACCTTCTACGGGTCGCAGAAGCCGGCGAGCTTCCGGCGCTGGCGTGACGACACGCCGGAGGGTTTCGTGTTCTCGCTGAAGGGGCCGCGCTTCGCGACGCATCGCCGCGCGCTTGGCGAGGCCGGCGATTCCGTCAAGCGCTTCTTCGACAGCGGCGTGCTCGAGCTTGGGGAGAAGCTCGGCCCCATCCTCTGGCAGTTCGCGCCCACCATGCAGTTCGATAAGGCCAATTTCGCGAGCTTCCTCGATCTGCTGCCGCGGAAGCTCGACGGCCGCGAGATCCGCCACGTCCTCGAAGCGCGCCACGAAAGCTTTCGCACGCCGGACTTCATCGCGCTGATGCGCGAGCACAAGGTGCCGGTGGCCTTGGTCGATACTGAGGACCATCCGGCGATCGCCGATATTACCGGCGATTTCGTCTATGCGCGGCTCAGGCGGATGGTGATGGAAGAGGAGACCGGCTATTCCTCGCGCGCGCTGGGCGCCTGGGCGAAACGGTTCCAGACCTGGTCCAAGGGCGCCGAGCCCGACGACCTGAAGCGAATCCATTCCGATGCCGCGCCGAAGCGGCCGCGCGACTGCTTCGTCTATTTCATCAACGGCGCCAAGGTGCGCGCGCCGGCGGCGGCGCAGGCGTTCCTGAAGCGGCTCAAGGGGTGAGGCTTCGGCCTCGGAGAGCCGAACGCCGCTTCGCCGTGTCTCCGTGGTGAATGTCCCTAGGCTGCTGACAAAGCCCTTCTGACCCGCTCGCCGATGCCCTCGAGCCGCGCGCACGGCTCGTTGGCGAAGACGAGGCGCAGGTAGCGCGCGGTGTCAGGGCCGCCCCAGTTCACCATCGGCGTCGCGGCGATCTTCGCCTTCTCGAGGAAGAGGCGCGATCCCTGCTCGCCGGTGAGACCCTTGGCACCCATGTCGAGGAGCAGCGACCAGCCGCCATGGGGCGGGATCGCCGGCACCACGCCGGCGAGCTCGCGCAGAATCACGTCGCGCCGGCGCTGCCATTCCGCGGCGGCGTCGCGCACGTCCGCTTCCGGCGCCTCCAGCGCCACCGCGGCGGCTTCCATGGCGATGCCGACCTGGCAGACGACGTTCGAGATGCCGACCAAGCCCACATCCGCGACGATCTCGGGCGGACCCACCACCCAGCCGATGCGCCAGCCGATCATGCGCAGCTCCTTGGAGGCGGATCCGATGGTGACGGTGCGCTCCGCCATGCCGGGCAGCCGCGCCGGATGCAGCACCGCGCGGCCATCGAAGAGGATGCGCTCCATCGCCGCGTCGTAGATCAGCAGCAGGTCGTGGCTTCGGCAGGCCTCGGCGACGGCCCCCCACTCCTCCTCGCTCAGCACCGAGCCCGTGGGCATCGAGGGACTCATCATCAGCACCGCGCGCACCCTCGGCTGCGCCGCCGCCTCGCGGAAGGCAGCGAGATCGAGGCGCCAGCCGTCCTTGCCGGGAATGAGCGGCGCGAGGCGCGGCACGCCGCCCGCGAGCCGCACCCGGTTCAGGAGTCCGGCATAGGCGGGATCAGTGAGGATCACCTCGTCGCCCACATCGACGGTGGCGAGCAGCACGTTCAGGATGCCGGAAAGGCCGCCGGCGCTGATGACGCAGCTCCGCCGCCAGTCATAGTCGCGGCCAGCGAGCCGGTTCACATGGGCGGCGGCGGCGCGGCGCAAGTGATCCTGGCCGAGGAAGGGGAGATAGCTGTTGGCGGCATCCTCCGCCGCCGCGCGCCGGGTCGCGGCGACCGCGGGCCCATAAGGCGGAATGTCGGTGTCGAGATTCTCCATGCGCAGCACCGCGGGATCGGCGAGCGCATCGGCGATGTCGCCCATGCGGTCGACGCCGATGCCGGGCATATCTTTGAGGCGGGCAGGGCGGTGACGGGCCATTATTGTCTCCTGATCCTATATCCTATAGGATTCAGCCCATGAGCGAGCCGTCGCTGTCAATGCCGCCGGTGCCGGCCGCGCCGATCCCGCTCGCGATCGCCGACCGGCTGCGCGCCGCGATCCTCTCGGGCGCGCTGGCCGCCGGCACCCGCGTCAACCAGGACCGCATCGCCGCCGAGCAGGGGGTGAGCCACATTCCCGTCCGCGAGGCGCTGCGCCGGCTCGAGGCGGAAGGGCTCGTCACCTTCGCGCCACGGCGCGGCTTCTTTGTCGCGCGGCTCAGTCCCGAGGACGCCGAGGAATTGGGCGAGATGCGCGCGGTGCTGGAGGCGCTGGCGATCCGTTTGGCGGTCCCACGCCTCACCGCCGCCGATCTCGCCGCCGCCGCCGCGGCGATCGAGGCGGCGGATGAAACCGACGCGCTGGCATTCTGGTCGGAGGCGAACTGGCGCTTCCACCGCGCGCTCTACGCGCCCTGCGGCCGGCCGCGTCTCATGGAGACGCTGGAGACGCTGTGGCGCGGCGCCGACCGCTATCTCCGCGTGGTCTGGCAGGCGGCGCAGTGGCAGACCCGCTCGCAGCGCGAGCACCGCGCGATCCTGCGCGCCTGCCGCAAGCGGGATGCCGACGCGGCGGCAGCGCTCGTCGCCCGGCATGTGACGGCCGCGACGGCGGCGCTGGTGGCGCTGTTGCGCGCGGAGGACGGCGCCGCGAAGGCCGGCTGATCCCCGCTCACGGAGCGGGGGAAAGGGTTGTTTGTCAGGATGCTGGAGCTGTCGCCTTCGCGGCGGGAACCGGCGGCAGGCGCTTCACCGCCTCGAGCGCCAGCTCGTGCAGACCCTTGCCGCCGGTCTCGGCGACATAGGCGATGATCTGCTGGCGCATCCGCTTCTCCCAGAATTTCGCCAGGTGATCGGTGACGCCGGCGATCGCCTCCTCGCGGGGATAGCTGGAGAAGAACTGGGCGATCCCGTTCGCCATATGGATCATGTGCTCGGTCTTCATGGGGTGCGTCCGATGATGCGGCCGGGATTGGCATAGATGCCGATGCTGTCGGCGCGGGCGAGCGCCACCAGGGTGATGCCGGTCGCCTCGGCGATGCGCAGCGCCATGGTGGTGGGGGCGGAGATCGCCACCAGGACAGGCATGCGCAGCGTCGCCGCCTTCTGCACCATCTCGAAGCTGCAGCGGCTGGTGATGATGGCGAAGCCCTGCTCGAAATCGATCTTCGCCTTCGCCATGGCGCCGATCAGCTTGTCGAGGGCGTTGTGGCGGCCGACATCCTCGCGCACCAGCGCGATCTCGCCGTCGGGCTTCGCCCAGGCGGCGGCGTGGACGGCGCCGGTCTCGCGGTTGGCGGGCTGCAGGGTCGGCAGGCTGTCGAGCGCGCGGTGGATCGCCGCGTCCGTCACCGGGACGCCGGCGCCGACCCGCGGCAGCGGCCGCGCGACCTGGGTCAGGTCGTCGACGCCGCAGAGACCGCAGCCGGTGCGGCCGGTCAGGTTGCGCCGACGGTTCTCCAGGCCGGCGAAGCGCTCCGGCGTGACCACCATGTTGACGGCGATGCCGGCCGATCCCTCGGAGATCTCGTAGTCGCGGAGCTCGCGGAAATCGCTGAGGATGCCCTCGCTCAGGCTGAAGCCCAGGGCGAAATCGCCGAGATCGCCCGGCGTCGTCATCATCACCACATGGGAGAGGCCGTTGTAGGTGAGCGCCACCGGCACCTCGGCGGCGATCACCGCGTCGCGCGGCGTCACCGCGCCGTCGGCGACGCGCAGGCTGGTGACCACCTCCGAGCCGCGGCGCGTGTTGCGATCCCGCCGCGGCGGCAGGGTCAGGACGGAGGAGGCCTCAGTCCGCGGCATCGCTGGCGCCGGCGATGCGGTCCGAAAGCTGCCGCGTCTCGATATAGTGCTGCTGCCACTCCGAGGGTCGGTTGGTGCGGCGCACCTGGACGGCGGTCACCTTGTACTCCGGGCAGCTGGTGGCCCAGTCGGAGAACTCGGTGGTCACCACATTGGCGCCGGTGCCGGCGTAGTGGAAAGTGGTGTAGACGACGCCCGGCTGCATGCGCTCGGAGATCCGCGCCTTGAGCGTGGTGTCGCCGGCGCGGCTCGAAAGCGCCACCAGGTCGCCGTCGTTGATGCCGCGGTTCTCCGCGTCGAGCGGGTGGATCTCCAGCACGTCCTCCTCGTGCCAGACCACGTTCGCGGTGCGCCGCGTCTGCGCGCCCACATTGTACTGGGAGAGGATGCGGCCGGTGGTGAGGATGAGCGGGAAGCGCGCCGTGGTGCGCTCGTCGGTCGGCACGAACTCGGTGACGACGAAGTGTCCCTTGCCGCGGACGAAGCCCTTCACGTGCATGATCGGCGTGCCCTCGGGCGCGGCGTCGTTGCAGGGCCACTGCACGGAGCCCAGCTCGTCGAGCTTCTCGTAGCTCACGCCCTTGAAGGTCGGCGTCAGGCGAGCGATCTCCGCCATGATCTCGCCGGGGTGGCTGTAGCTCATGGGATAGCCGAGCGCGTTCGAGAGCGCGACGGTGACCTCCCAGTCGGCGAGGCCCGCCATCGGCGGCAGCGCCTTGCGCACCCGGCTGATGCGGCGCTCGGCGTTGGTGAAGGTGCCGTCCTTCTCCAGGAAGGAGGAGCCCGGCAGGAAGACATGGGCGTAGGCCGCGGTCTCGTTCAGGAACAGGTCCTGGATGACGACGCATTCCATCGCCGCGAGGCCGGCGGCGACGTGCTGGGTGTTGGGGTCGGACTGCACGATGTCCTCGCCCTGAACGTAGAGGCCCTTGAAGGTGCCGTCGACGGCGGCGTCCAGCATGTTCGGAATGCGCAGCCCCGGCTCGCCCTGCAGGCCGACCTGCCAGGCATGCTCGAAGAGCTCGCGCACGGCGTCGTCGGAGACGTGACGGTAGCCCGAGAACTCGTGCGGGAAGGAGCCCATGTCGCAGGAGCCCTGCACGTTGTTCTGGCCGCGCAGCGGGTTCACGCCGACGCCGACGCGGCCGATGTTGCCGGTGGCCATGGCGAGGTTTGCCATGCCCATCACCATGGTGGAGCCCTGGCTGTGCTCGGTGACGCCGAGGCCGTAATAGATCGCGGCGTTGCCGCCGGTGGCATAGAGCCGCGCCGCCGCGCGCACGTCCGCCGCCGGCACGCCGGTCATGCTCTCCACCGCCTCCGGCGAATTGCGCGCCTCGGCGACGAAGCCGCGCCAGGTGTCGAAGCTCTCCTTCTCGCAGCGCTCGGCGACGTAGGCCTCGTTCACCAGGCCTTCGCTCACGACCACATGGGCGAGCGCGTTGATGAGCGCGACGT
>DATKPX010000593.1:0-3520 GCA_035523855.1 Allostellaceae bacterium | reverse complement strand
CTGGAGCTCCGGCGTCGACCTGCCGGAGAATTTCGACGCCCTCATCGACGAGATCACCCTCGACGCGGTCGAGCTGCCGCCGGGCGGCAAGGCGATCCTGTCGCTGCAGCTGCCGGCGGAGTTCGCCATCGTCTTCGACCCGGTCACCCACGGCACCCAATTCCTCGACGTGAAGGGTGAGCCGACGCGCGAGCGGCGCAACCTGACGATGGTGTTCAACACGGCGCACGCCTCCACCCAGACGATGGCGCTGGCGCCGGGTCCGCTCAGGATCTCGCTGGAGAACCAGACGAGCGAGCGCGTGCTGCCGGCGATCTGGCTGGCCGGCGACACGCTGCACAAGCTGCTGGGCCGGCGCCGGCCGTTCCTGACGGCAAAGCGCCTGCTCAGCAACCAGACCTTCCGCGACATCTATCGCACCGACACGCTGGACGTCGACCAGCGGCTCAAGATCACCAGCCTCACCTTCCTCTTCACCGACCTCAAGGGCTCGACCGAGCTTTACGAGCGGGTCGGCGACCTCGTCGCCTTCGACCTGGTGCGGGCGCATTTCGGCGTCCTCAACGACATCGTGGCGGCGGAGGCCGGCGCCGTCGTCAAGACCATCGGCGACGCCGTGATGGCGACCTTCCCGACGCCGGACAAGGCGGTGGCGGCGGCGCTGCGCATGCGGGACGCCATGCGCGAGCTCAACGAGCGGCGCCAGCGCGAGGATCTCTTGCTGAAGATCGGCATCCACGAGGGCCCCTGCCTGGCGGTGATGCTGAACGACCGGCAGGATTATTTCGGCCAGACCGTCAACATCGCGTCCCGCGTCCAGGGTCTCGCGATGTCGCGCTCGATCTACGCCACCGGCCCGGTGGTGGAGAATCCGGGCTCGGCGCATCTCCTCGAGAAGGCCGGGCTCAATCCCGTGCAGCAGCGCCACATGCTGCGCGGCATCGCCGACGAGGTCACGCTCTACGAGATTCCCTGAGGCCCGCGCTCACGCGACGCCGCGCATCTGGTCCTGCTCCAGCGCCGGTGGCGGCGCGGCGGTCTGCACGGTGAAGTGGAAGACCGTGCCGCCGCCGGGATTGGGCGTCGCCCAGAGCCGGCCGCCATGGGCCTCGATGATCGAGTGGCAGATCGAGAGGCCGACGCCCATGCCCTCGGCCTTGGTGGTGACGAAGGGCTGGAACAGCTTCGCGCGCACCGCCTCGGCGATTCCCGGCCCGGTGTCGGCGATGGTGATCTCGATCATGCCGTCGGTGGCGGGCTCGCTGGCGATCACGAGGGCGCAGCGCGGACTCTCCGCCATCGCCTCGATGGCGTTCCGCATGACGTTGAGCAGCACCTGCTGGATCTGGATCTTGTCGATGAAGGCCCAGGAGGCCTCGGCATCGAGGTCGAGCCGCACATCGACGGGCCGGTGACGGGCGCTGATGACGGCGAGCGCCCAGGCCTCGTCGATCGCCTCGCTCAGATCCTCGACCTTCCGCTCCGCCTCGGCCTTCTTCACGTAGTCGCGCAGGTGCTGGATGATCTGCACCGCGCGCATCACCTGATCGGCGCCTTTCTCCAGCGTGGCGCGCAGCTTCAGCGGCTCGCCGAGCTCGATGAGACGCTGCGCTGCGCGGATGTAGTTGCCGATCGCCGTCAGCGGCTGGGTCACCTCGTGAGCGAGCGCCGAGACCATCTGGCCCATCTCGCTGAGGCGGCCGACATGGATCAGCTCCGACTGCACCTGCTCCAGCCGGCGCTCGCGCTCCTGCCGCTCGATCTCCATCGAGCGCACCAGGCGGGCGTAGAGCACGCTGATCTCCACCAGCAGCATGATGAGGACGAAGCTCGCCGCCACCAGGCCGAAGAGCCGCCCGGCATAGAATCCCAAGTCGAAGCGGCCGCCGTTCAGCACCGCGCCGAGGCCGATGTCGAAGAGCCAGGCGGCCATCACCACCATGAGCCAGAGGTCGAGCACCGCGTGCTGGGGAAGACGCGAGAGCGCCAGCAGCGCGACGAAGCTGAGGAGCCACACGGTGGAGACCACGAAGATCATGACCGGCGTATAGCGGTTCCCCGCCATGATGACCGGCAGCGCGTCGTGCCCCGCGGTCGCCAGCGCCGCCAGCGCGGCGACGAGGACAGCCACCACGACGAGGGCGGCGACGATCGCGAGGCCGGCGCCGCGCCGCTCGCGCTCGGTCATGTCACCGCCGCGACGCAGGCCGGCATAGACGATCACCGCCAGCGGAAAGCCGCCGTGCCAGAACATATAGAGCCAGGCGGTGCTCTGCGGGCCGGCGCCGAGCAGGCCGCTGTCGGCGTAGAGGCCGGGAAAGCTCAGCGCGTGGGTCGCGGCCATCAGCGCGGTGAAGAAATAGCCGCTGGCCAGGACCAGCAGCGACAGCGAGCGGGCGGTGGCGAAGCGGGAGAACAGCAGGATCGCGGTGACGATATCGTTGATCACCAGAGCCGCTTCATAGCTCGGGATGAACGCCATCATCGGCTTGAGCGGCACCTGCGCGAAGGGCACCGCCGCGGCGAACACCAGCAGGAAGACCAGCACGAGCCCGAGCGCCCAGCGGCGCTCCGTGCGCGTCGCCGGCAGCATGGAGAGCAGCGCCAGGCGCTCAGCCCTTGCCTCGGTAGTCACCAAGCCTCCCCGGCGCGTCCACCACCCGCCGCCTAAATCAATTAGGCCGCAAATTACCGTGCGGCAAGGCACGCCGCTTCGGAAGAGGGTCTTACGGCAGGATTGTGACGCTATTTCTTGCGGCCGGGCTTCTTTCTCTTCTTCGGTGCCGGGGGGAAATACATCGCCTCCAGCTTGAGCCCGTCCGGATCGAGGAAGTAGACGGCGTAATAGCCCCCCTCGTAGTACTCGCCGGCAGGATCGACGATGGTCGCCTTCTTCTTTCGGAGGAAATCCTGCAGGTCGTCCACATCGCGCCGCCGCGCCATCTCGAAGGCATAGTGGTGGAAGCCGATATTGCCGATGCGGAAGGGGTGCTTCTTGCCCTCGGCATCGGCCTCGCCGATCCAGAACAGCGTCTTGCCGTTGCTCCAGCCGGCGGCATCCTCGAAATCGTATTTGAGCTTGAAGCCCAGGAAGCCCAGCACGTCGCCGTAAAAGCGCCGGGAGCGGGCGAAGCTCGAGACCCGGATCACCAGATGATCGATGCCGACGACGCGCGCCATGCCGCTCCTCCGCTCGACGACCGAGACAATTCGAGACGATAGAGCAGAGATGGGCCGCGCCCGGAGTTGACGCGAGCGGCAAAGAGGTGTTTGCTGTGAACAAACAGGGAACACGATTTTCTGGATCGAGGAGACGCCTGCGATGCTGCTCTATTCCGGACCGCTCAGCCTGTTCTCCCGCAAGGTGGAGATCGCCCTTTATGAGAAGGACCTGCGCTTCGAGCGGGTGATGGTGCCCTTCACCCAGGCGGCGGGCTATTCGCCGAAGCACCCGATGGTGCTGGCGGCCAACCCGAAGGGTCAGGTGCCGCTGCTGGTGGACGGGCCGCTCACCCTCTTC
>DATKPX010000592.1:0-5574 GCA_035523855.1 Allostellaceae bacterium | reverse complement strand
ACGCTCAGCATCATGGTCGGCGGCACGCCCGAGGTCTTCGCGCGCATCCGACCGTTCCTCGACGGCATGGGGAACGAGATCACCCATTGCGGCTCCGTCGGTTGCGGCCAGGTCGTAAAGATCCTCAACAACATGGTGCTGTTCGAGATCGGCTCGGCGCTGGCGGAGGCGCTCGCCATCGGCCGGCGCTCCGGCGTCGCCGAGGCGCTGTTGTTCGACACCCTCGCCAAGGGCTCCTCCGACAGCTTCGCGCTCCGCAACCACGGCATGAAGGCGATGCTGCCGCGGCGGTTTCCCGAGGACGCCTTCGGCACCGACTACGCGCTCAAGGATCTCTCCTATGCGCTGAGCCTCGCCCGCGAGGCGGGCGTCGACCCCGCCGGCGCCGAGGTGGCGGGCCGGCGCCTCGAGGCGGCGAGCGGGCGCGGCTACGGCCGCAACTATTGGCCGGTGCTGCTGAAGGTGGTCGATCCCGACGAGAAAGGGTGACGGCGGCGGCGCAGGCGTGCTCCACTGAGTTCTGAAGCGGCGACCGGCCGCGTCGACGAGGGAGGACAGGGATGAGCGATCTCCGCAGCACGCTGCTCTTCACGGTGAAGATGAAGGCGGCGCCGGCTCAGATGGTCGGCAAGACGCCGCTCGGCGAGCGCCGCATCGTGGCGGTGACCGGCGGCAGCTTCGAGGGCCCGAAGCTTCGCGGCACGCTGGTGGAGCAGGGCGGTTCCGACTGGATCCTGGCGCGCGCCGACGGTTCGCTGCAGCTCAACGTGCGCGTGACGCTCAAGACCGAGGACAACGCGCTCATCGGCATGCGCTATGAGGGCTATCGCCACGGTCCGGCAGCGGTCATCGAGCGCCTCAACCGCGGCGAGGCCGTCGATCCCTCGGAGTATTATTTCCGCACCATCGTCATGTTCGAGACCGCCGCGCCGAAATACGCCTGGCTCAACAATGTTCTCGCCGTTGGCGTCGGCCGCCGCCCGCCGGAGGGGCCGGTCTACGAGGTCTACGAGATCCTCTGAGCCGCGTTACTTCTTCTTGAGGCTGAGGATATAGGCAACGACGTTGCCGACCTCGTCGGCGGAGAGGACGAGGTTCGGCATGCTCGGATGCGGCGTCACCAGGAACGCCTGCAGCGAGCGCTCCGTGGTGCTCGGCAGGTCCGCGATCGATTGGAAGCTCGGCGCAACGGCGAAACGCGTCGGCGCGACCTGCCGCGGCGAGACCACATGGCAGGGCGTGCAGGTGCCGAGCGCGAAGGTCCGGCCGGCCCGCGCGCTCCCCACCTTGGCGGAGCCCTGGGCATAGGCGCCGGCCGCGAGACCGACCACAGCGGCGACGGCGATTGCCGGCACGAGACGTCTCATCATGCTCTCCTGAGAACACGTCCGCATTGCAGAAGCATCGTGCATCCTTCGAGACGCGCGCGGAGGCGCGCTCCCCAGGATAAGGTAGATAGAGGATGGCAGTAAGAAAAATTCCTCATCTCGAGGAGGCCGCGAAGCGGCCGTTCGAAGGACGGAGGAATGCCAATCCCGGTCTTACGGCGCGCCGAGCACCGCTTCGCGGAAGCGGTTCTTGAGATAGACGCCGTCACGCGAGGGCAGCACAAAGGGCGGGCGGTCCGCCGTCACCTTGATGGTGACGAAGACCGGTCCGGGCGCCTTGTAGATCGTCGGCAGCGCCGCCTTGAGAGCGGCCTCGTCGCGCACGAGACCGACGGTCTTGAAGCCGGTCGCCGCGGCGATCGCCGGCAGGTCGATGCCGTGCGCGGTGTGAGTCTGCTGCAGGCCGGTCTCCGCATAGCGCTCATTGTCGATGACGACGACGGCGAGGTTCGCCGGCTGCTGCACGCCGATGGTGGCGAGGCCGCCCAGACCCATCAGCATCTCGCCGTCGCCGGTGACGACGAGAACGCGCTTCTTCGGCTGCGCCAGGGCGAGGCCGAGGCCGATCATCGCAGCGGCGCCCATGGCGCCCCAGAGATAGAAGTTGCGGGGATTGTCGCCGGATGCCGCGAGATCGTAAGTGGTGGATCCCAGGCCGGAGACGATCAGCAGATCCTTGCGGCCCTTCACCAGGCGTCGCATGACGGCGCGGCGCTCGAGGGTGGCGTCGGAGGATGTCGCGGATTTGGCCATGGCGGGCGCTCTCACTTGAAGGACTTGGTGCCGATGACGCGCTGGGAGATCAGCACGGCGGCGGCGCGGTCGCCGTTGAAGGCGATGCGGGCGGCGGCCTCCACCGTCTCGGCGGCGGCGGCGCGCTCCTCGATGCGGAAGGTCATGACGCCGGCCTGCTCGAAGATCGGCGGCGTGCCCTTGCCCATGGGGATCTGCCAGGGATTGAACTCGCCCCACTCGCCGCGCATGGTGACGAGCATCAGCAGCGGGAAGCGGCAGACGGTGGCGAGGGAGAGCATGTTGATGCAGTTGCCGACGCCGCTGCTCTGCATCAGCAGCACGCCGCGGTCGCCGCCGAGCCAGGCGCCGGCCAGCACGCCGATGCCTTCCTCCTCGGTGGTGAGCACCACGGTCTTCATTTTGGAATTGGCGGCGCAGCGGTCGATGAGGCGCGCGTGACCGGCATCGGGAACGTAGGCGACCTGGCGGACCTGCTCGCCTGCGAGCACGTCATAGATCTCGTCGGGCCAGGTTTCGCGCGCGGCGGAGCGATTCTTGGAAGCCATGGATGGGCGTTTCTCGTCTGCTCGGGAGGGGAGGCGCGGGTGAGGATGCTGTGAGTGGCGATGAAAAGACCGGTGCCGGGAGCGCGGAGATGATAGGAGAGTGCGTCACTCGGCGCCCGTCACTCAAACATATCGGCGGCGGGAAATACAGAGGCGAAGGCGCAGATCACCCATGATTCCATTTCCGCACGGCGACATCGCGCATCTGCTGGCGACCTATGGCTATGTCGTGGTCGCCGGCATGATCGCGCTGGAGGGAATGGGGATCCCGCTGCCCGGCGAGGCGACGCTGATTCTCGCCGCGATCCTGGCGGGCAGCGGCCGTGGTCTCGACATCAGATTGGTGCTCGCTTGCGCCGTGGCGGGCGCCATCATCGGCGACAACATCGGCTATTGCCTGGGCCGCTGGCTCGGCTATCGCCTGCTGCTGCGCTTCGGCACCTATATCGGCCTCACCGAGGCGCGCATCAAGCTTGGCCAATATCTCTTCCTGCGCCGCGGCGCGGTGGTGGTGTTCTGCGCGCGGTTCATCGCCTTGCTGCGCGCGCTCTCTGGCTTCGTCGCCGGCGCCAACCGGATGCCGTGGCCGCGCTTCGCGATCTTCAACGCCGCGGGCGGCACGCTCTGGGTGCTCTGCTATGGCGGCGGCGCCTATTGGCTGGGTCGCGGCGCCCACCGCGTGATGGGGCCAATCGGCATCGTGCTGGGCATCGCGGCGCTGACGGTGATCGGCGCGGTCGCGATCTTCCTTTACCGCAACGAGGCGCGGCTCACGGCGGAGGCGGAGCGGGCGCTGCCGGGACCGCTGGTGCGCCCCGGCCATCACCGTGACGGAAGGGGCGGCAGCGGGATAACATCAAGACGATCGGAAACTCCCAGGGAGGGATGACATGGATTTCGCCAGCTTCGAGAAATCCCTCGCCGGCAAGGCGCCGCCGGAGCCGTTGAGCGGCGCTCTGCGCGCGCTGTGGTGGGATGCCAAGGGCGACTGGAATGCCGCCCATGAATGCGCCCAGGCCGATGAGGGCAAGATGGGCGCCTGGGTGCATGCCTATCTCCATCGCAAGGAAGGCGACGCCGGCAACGCCGCCTACTGGTACCGGCGTGCCGGCCAGCCGGTCGCTGCGACCTCGCTGGACGCCGAGTGGCGGGCGGTGGCGGCGGCGCTGCTCGCTCAGGAGAGTTGATCCCGCGCCCTAGTCTTGGGATGCTCCGGCCGCAACCGAGGGGATGGGGAAGCATGGTCTCTGGCATGGAATGGCTGCGCCGCCTCGCCGCGGCAGCGGTGGTGACGGTCCTGCTCGCCGGCGCGGCATCCGCGCAGCAGCCGGCGACGCCGCCGCAGAGCTACGTGGTCTATTTCGATTTCGGCAGCTCAAAGCTGTCGGCGTTGGCGCGGCCGGTGATCGCCGAGGCGGCGGCGGCGATCCGGCGCGGCCAGCAGGGGAAGAGCCTCTCTCATGTGAAGGTGATCGGGTATTCCGACACCGCGGGGACCGACGAGAGCGCCGATCGCATCTCGCGGCAGCGCGCCGATGCCGTCCGCGCCGAGCTGGTGCGCGAGGGGATCGGCGGCGATTTCGTCACCACCGAAGGCCGCGGCAAGCGTGAGCTCGCGGTGCCGACCAAGGATCACGTGCGCAACCCGCGCAATCGGCGGGTGCGCATCATGCTCTACCGGCCCGGCGACTGATCTCCCATCGGGCGCGACGGGTTCGGGGCGTGGCCACCGGAGTCGCGGCGCGGAGAATCCCGACAAGCGGGTCCAAGGGTTCGGATAGTCTATCCGATTAACCAGGTAAACATTTGATATTGCTTATATAAAAATAATACGGAACAGATGCGTTTCTTGTCCGTTGTGTCATGACGGGGCGCTGCTGGCGCTTCGCAGCGGAGGCGGATGCGCCTTCGTGGCAGACAGGAATTCAGGAGGTCGTCATGACGGTCGGAAGCGGACTCTCGAAGACGGACCCGGCGCGGTCCCGGCGCGTGGCTGCGATCTGCGCGGCGGCGGTAGTCCTGGCCGGCCTCTCGGGCTGCGTGATCGCGCCTTACCCGGGTCCCGGCTACTACCATCGCGACCATTACTATTGGCACGACGACTACTACCGCGGCGGCTATTACCGCTGAAGAATGGCGCGGCGCCCGCGGCCTAAGGGCGCCGCGCCTCCTCACGCTCTGCGACGTCATGGTAAATTGCATCGGTTGGATGCCCGACAAAGCCGCGATTGTTGCGGGTGAGGCGGCAGCGGTTCTCGGGCAAGCTCTGGTACGGCAAGTTCATTCCGGCTTCACGGCGCGACCCGGAGGGGATCGATGCGCGGGCTCTCACTCTTTCTCACCGCCGCCGGCGTGCTCAGCATGTTCGGCAGCGTGGTATCGCTCGGCCTCACTTTCATGGAACAAGCGAAGGGCGGGAGCTGGGCGCCGACGCGGACCGGGGCCTTCGTGGTGCACTATTTCGGCGTCGATCTCGGCTCGGTCCGGCTGCTCCAGATGGCGGGCACCCAGCAGATAGTCTCCTTCGTGCTGGACGAGTATCTCTACAAGAGCGCCTTCGCGCTCGGCCTGCTGATGCTGTTCGCCGCCATGGTGGCGCGCGGCGCCGCGCGGGAGCGCTGAGGTCGAGCGCGTTTCCCGTCGCATTTTCGGCGCCGAGCTGGCATGGATGGCGGCGAGACCGCATCGGGGAGGCGCGCCAGGCCATGGAATTCGGCTACTTCACGCTGAGCGACAACCACTATCCCGACAATCCGCGCACGGCCGAGCGGTTCATCCTGGAGATCCGCGAGCAGGCGATCCTCGCTGACCGTCTCGGCATGCATTCGGTCTGGGTCGGCGAGCATCATTTTGATTCGCTCGGCGTCAACTCGTCGCCTGAGATG
>DATKPX010000591.1:0-3117 GCA_035523855.1 Allostellaceae bacterium | reverse complement strand
CGGCGGCTGGCGGCGCTGGAGCGCCAGCTCGGCGCCAAGCTCTTCGCGCACACGCCCGGCGGATACCTGCTGACCGAAGCGGGCGAGGCGCTGCTCGCCAACGCGCAGCGGATGGAGCAGGCGGCGCAGGCGATCGAGCGCCGCACCCGCGGGCTCGATGCGCAGCTGGCGGGCACCGTGCGCCTCTCGATGCCGGACGGCTTCATGGAGACGCGGATCGCGCCGGCGCTGGCGCGGCTGCATGAGCGCTATCCCGATGTGCGGCTGGTGCTCTGGATGGAGCGCGGCCACGCCGACGGCGCCGACCACTACATCTCCGGCTACCAGGCGGATATCGGCATCCGCATGACGCGCCCGGTGCTCGCCGGCCTGATCGCGCGCCGGCTTGGCACCCTCACCGCCGGCCTCTACGCGGCGAAATCCTACGTCGCCGAGCGCGGCGTGCCCGCGCGGGGCACTTGGTTCCTGGGGCACGACCTCATCATGCTCAACACCTGCGGCCCCGCCGAGCCGCTGTCGACGCTCTGCGACGAGCCCGTCACCAACGGCCGCGTGGTGCTGGAGGCGAATACCGAGCTGGCGGTGCTGTCGGCGGCGCGCAGCGGCCTCGGCATCGCCTTGCTGTCGCCGGACCTCGCCGCCCACGAGCCGCATCTCATGCGCATCTGGCCGGACCATGAGCAGGAGATGGATGTCTGGCTGGTGGTGCATCCCGACATCTACAAGGCCGCCCGCGTGCGCGTGGTGATGGACGCGCTGATCGACGCCTTCGCCGACGAGGAACGCGTCCCGCGCGCGCGGGATCGCGTGACCGCGCGCGGCTAGGTCCGCACCACGCCGCCCTCGGTGGCCTTGATCTCGAAGGCGGCGGCCATCAGGGCGCGGGTATAGGGATGCTGCGGCGCCTGGAAGATCTGGCGCGCATCGCCGGCCTCCACCGCCTTGCCGTCCTTCATCACCAGCACCTGATTGGCGAGCGCGCGCACCACGCGGAGGTCGTGGCTGATGAAGAGATAAGCGAGGCCGAAGCGCGCCTGCAGGTCGCGCAGGAGCTCGACGATCTGCGCCTGGACGGACATGTCGAGGGCGGAGGTGGGCTCGTCCAGCACCAGGAGGCGCGGGCGCAGCACCAAGGCCCGCGCGATGGCGATGCGCTGGCGCTGGCCGCCGGAGAATTCGTGCGGATAGCGGTCGGCGGCGGCGGGATCGAGATCGACGGCGCGGAGCGCCTCCTCGATGAGCTGGCGCCGCTCCGCGCCAGTGCCGCCGATGCCATGCACCTTGAGCCCTTCCTCGACGATCTGCGCCACCGAGAGCCGCGGCGACAGGCTCGAGAACGGATCCTGGAACACGATCTGCAGCTCGCGGCGGAGCGGCCGCATCGCCTGCGATCCCATCTCGTCGAGGCGCCTGCCGTCGTAGCGGATGGCGCCGTCGCTCCTGAGGAGGCGCAGCAACCCGAGGCCGAGGGTCGTCTTGCCGGAGCCGCTCTCGCCGACGACGCCCAGGGTCTCGCCCGCGCGCACGGCGACGTCGATGCCGTCCACCGCCTTGATGGCGCCGGTGACGCGGCGCAGCACGCCGGTGCGGATCGGGAACCAGACCTTGAAGTCCTTGGCCTCCAGCAGCACCGGCGGCGGCGGATCGTGCCGCTTGGGCTCGCCCTTGGGCTCGGCGGCGAGCAGGTGCTTCGTATAGGGGTGGCGGGGCGCGGCGAAGACCTCGGCGGTCGGCCCGCTCTCGACGATCTCGCCCTTGGTCATGACGGCGACGCGGTCGGCCACCTTGCGCACGATGGTGAGGTCGTGGGTGATCAGCAGCAGCGCCATGCCGAAGCGCTGCTGCAGCTCGCGCAGCAGCTTCAGGATCTGCGCCTGGATGGTGACGTCGAGCGCGGTGGTGGGCTCGTCGGCGATCAGGATGTCAGGCTCGTTGGCGAGCGCCATGGCGATCATCACGCGCTGCCGCAGGCCGCCGGACAGCTGATGCGGATAGGAGGCGAGCCGCGCCTCCGCATCGGCGAGGCCGACCAGGCGGAGAAGCTCGATCGTCCGCGCCCGCGCGGCCATGCCGCCGATGCCCTTGTGCAGGTGCAGCGTCTCGGCGATCTGCTTCTCGACGGTGTGGAGCGGATTGAGCGAGGTCATCGGCTCCTGGAACACCATGGCGATGCGTCCGCCGCGGATCTTGCGCAGCACCTCCGGCGGCGCGCCCACCAGCTCCCGGCCGTCGCAGCTGATGCGCGTCTTCGCATCGTGCCGCGCCATCGGATAAGGCAAGAGCTGCAGCACCGAGAGCGCCGTCACCGACTTCCCCGACCCGCTCTCGCCGACCAGCGCCAAGGTCTCGCCCTTCTCGAGATCGAAGGAGACTCCCTTCACCGCCTCGACACGGTGTCCGGGCACCTCGAAACTGACGGAGAGATCGCGGACGGAGAGGAGGGGCATGGCTGTCAGCTCTCCGCCGCCGCGGCCGGGGCGCTCTCGGCTGCTATCGAGGCCGACCTCGCGTGGATGGCCGGATCAAGTCCGGCCATGACGAGACTGGGAAGGATTATAGGAGCGTCATGGCCGGGCTTGACCCGGCCATCCACGGATACCGTGCCGACGACGTCTTTCATGGCACCGTCTTCCGCGGATCGAAGGCGTCTCTGACCGCTTCGCCAATGAAAACGAGAAGGCTCAGCAGCAAGGCCAACGTGACGAACGCGGTGATGCCCAGCCAGGGCGACTGCAAGTTGTTCTTTCCCTGAGCCACCAGCTCGCCGAGCGAGGGCGACCCCGCCGGCAGCCCGAAGCCGAGAAAATCCAGCGCCGTCAGCTGCGTCACCGCGCCCGTGAGAATGAACGGCAGGTAGGTGAAGGTGGAGACCATGGCGTTGGGCAGCACGTGGCGGACGATGATGACGGGGTTGGAGACGCCGAGGGCACGGGCGGCGCGGACATAGTCGAAGTTGCGCGCGCGCAGGAACTCGGCGCGGACGAGATCGACCAGGCCCATCCAGGAGAACAGCAGCATCAATCCCAGCAGCCACCAGAAATTCGGCTGCACGATGCTGGAGAGGATGATGAGGAGGAACAGGATCGGCAGGCCGGACCAGATCTCCTCGAAGCGCTG
>DATKPX010000590.1:0-8973 GCA_035523855.1 Allostellaceae bacterium | reverse complement strand
GACGGGCCGCAATCCGTCGTCTGGGACGAGGCGGAAAACCGCCTGCACGCCCAGAAAGGCATCCTCGCCTGGTGCCTGGCCTGAGCTAAGACCCGATCGGGTATTGCGCTGGCGCCGGGAGACCGCCATGTCTCCCGGCGGATTTACTTCGCTACGGAAAGTGATTGCGATGACCACGCCGGCTATTGCCGATGATCTCGTGCAGCCGTTCGAGATCGAGCCGTTCCACCTTCGGGGGCGCCTGGTGCGCCTAGGGCCGATGCTCGACAGCATCGTCCGGCGCCACGACTATCCGACGCCGGTGGCGAGCATGCTGGGCGAGGCGATCGCGCTCGCCGTGGCGCTCGCCAGCGCGCTCAAATACGAGGGCGTCTTCACGCTGCAGACCAAGGGCGACGGCGCGATCCGCCTGCTGGTCGCCGATGTCAGCAGCGGCGGCGCGGTGCGCGGCTATGCCCAGTACGATGCGCAGAAGCTGGCCCAGGCAGTGGCCGCGGGGACGGATTTCAATTCGGTGCCACGCCTTCTGGGCGCGGGCTATCTCGCCTTCACGGTCGATCAGGGCGAGGACACCGAGCGCTATCAGGGCATCGTGGCGCTGGAGGGCGCGACGCTCTCCGAATGCATCCACCACTATTTCCGTCAGTCCGAGCAGATCGCCACCGTGACCAAGGTGGCGGTTCGCCAGGGCGAGGACGGGCGCTGGCGCGGCGGCGCGCTGACGGTGCAGCGCCTTCCCGAGGAGGAGCGGGCGGAAGTCACCGGCTCGCGCGAGGCGCGAGAGGATGGCTGGCGCCGCGCGCTCATCCTGATGGCCTCCAGCACTTCCGAGGAGCTCACCGACGCCGACCTCTCGCCGGAGGCGCTGCTGTTCCGCCTCTTCCACGAGGACGGCGTCCGCGTCTTCCGCACCCACGGCGTGCGGGCGGAATGCCGCTGCTCGCGCGAGCGCATCGAGCGGGTGCTGCGCTCGCTGCCGTCTGCGGAGCGGCAGGACCTCGGCGAGGCCGACGGCTCGGTCACCGTCACCTGCGAATTCTGCAATCAGAGCTATCGCTTCGAGGCCGACGCCGTGGCGGCGATCGCGGCCGCCTGAGCGCCCACGATCCCGAAATTGTCGCGGCCGCCTGCCTTGAATTTGCCCAAAACCGCCGGCAGTGTCCCGCGGCAACACCGCTCAGTTCGGGGAGGTCGGTCGATGGCGCGTGCCCGCTTCTATCATGCAATGTGCCTGGGCGTTGTCCTGGCGGCGCTTTCCGCCTGCGGCGGCCCGCCGGCGCGTCCGGAGTTCGGCGACATCCGCTTCAACGGCGAGCCTAAGCTCCATCTCGCGGTGAGTCGCGTGGAGTTCGTGCGCGAATATCAGGCCAACCTGCAGTCGCCTCATATCGAGGAGAAGCTGCCGGTGCCGCTCTCCCATGTGACGGAGAACTGGGTGCGCGATCGCCTCGAGGCCGTCGGCGGCCCCGGCCGCGCCGTCGCGACCGTGGTCGATGCCAGCGTGATCCAGGTTCCGGTGCCGACCGAGGGCGGCATCAGCGGCACTTTCACCAAGCAGGTGGACACGCGCTACGAGGCGCGGCTCGCGCTGCGCGTGGAGATCAAGGACGACCACGGCTTCACCGTCCGCACGGCGACGGCGCAGACGCAGCGCTCGCAGACCACCGTCCAAGGCATCAGCCTCGACGAGCGCGACCGCATTCTCTATCGCCTGGAGACCGACCTCGCCGCCGATCTCGATCGTCAGCTCGAGAGCGACATCCGCGCCAATTTCGGCAGCTACCTGCAGTAGCCTAGACGTTCCCGGTTGCGCTCGATCCCGGCGCGCCGACCAGGGCCAGGAACTCGCGGCGCGTGCTGGGGTCGTCGCGGAAGGCGCCCAGCATGTGGCTCGTCACCATCGAGACGCCGGGCTTGTGGACGCCGCGGGTGGTCATGCACTGGTGCGCCGCCTCGATCACCACGCCGACGCCCTTGGGCTGCAGCACCTCGCTGAGGGTGCTGGCGATCTGCACCGTCATCTTCTCCTGGATCTGCAGGCGGCGGGCATAGACCTCGACGAGGCGCGCGAGCTTGGAGATGCCGACGACGCGGTTCTTCGGCAGGTAGGCCACATGCGCCTTGCCGATGATCGGCGCCATGTGGTGCTCGCAATGGGATTCGAAGCGGATGTCCTTCAGCACCACCATCTCGTCATAGCCGTCGGTCTCCTCGAAGGTGCGCTGCAGCAGCTCGACCGGGTCGGTGTCGTAGCCGCGGAAGAACTCCTCGAAGGAGCGCACGACGCGGCCGGGCGTGCCCTTGAGGCCCTCGCGCTCGGGATCGTCGCCGGCCCATTCGATGAGCGTGCGCACGGCGGCTTCGGCGTCGCCGCGCGAGGGGCGGTGGCGCGGCGCGCCGGCGGCCTTGCGCGCGATGGCGCGGAACGGCTCTGGCTTCGAGGACATGGAGTGAACCTCCTGCTGCGTTGGGCGCGAGCGGCCGGCGCTCAGTTGAGGCGGATCGGCTGGTGCGGGCTGTCGAGGGAGAAGGCGGGAACGGCGACGTCGAAGCTCTCGCCCGCCTTGGTCTCCATCTCGTAGCTGCCGACCATGATGCCCGAGGGCGTCGGCAGCGGCGTGCCGCTGGTGTATTCAAAGCTGCCGCCGGGCGCCAGGATCGGCTGCTCGCCGACGACGCCGGAGCCCTTCACTTCCTGCATGCGGCCCAGCGCGTCGGTGATGCGCCAGTGCCGGCGGCGCAGCTGCACCGTCTCGCCGCCCTTGTTCTCGATCCGCACGTGATAGGCCCAGACGTAGTGGTTCTCCGCCGGCGAGGACTGATCCTCCAGGTAGAAAGGCTTCACCGTCACCTTGATGGAGCGCGTGGTGGCCGAATACATGGCGGCCTGGCTCCGCGTGGAGGATCGTCGGGAAGGAGACACGTTAGGGGCCATCTTTCATCGGTCCATTGTCAATGCGGAGGCTGGCGCGTCAAGGCTCGGTCGGTACGTCGCCTATTCCGCCGCCGAGGCGTCGACGCGGAGGGTGGGCCGCCGCGCCTTGCTGCTGAGGCCGAAAGCGGTCAGCACGGTGAGCGCCAGGGCCGCCGCGGACAGCACGAAGATCAGGCGCGGCTGGCCCTGGTCGAGGAGCAACCCGAGCACCGGCGGCGTCACCGCCGAGCCCAGATCGAGGCCGGAATAGACGAAGCCGAACACCTTGCCGGTGGCGCCCGGCGGTGTCGCGCCCCTGACCAGCATATCGCGCGAGGGGGTCGTCATTCCCGTGGTGAAGCCGGCGAGCGCGACGAAGACGGTGATCACCATCTCCGGCAGCGCGATCATCCCCACCGCGAGCACCATGGCGGCGGCGACGAGAAGCCCCAGCGCCACGATCCATTCCTGGTGGCGGGTGCGGTCGGCGAGGACGCCGCCGGCGAGGATGCCGGCGGAGCCCGCCAGCAGATAAGCGGTGAGCGCCGCGTTGCCGGTCGCCAGCGAGATGTCGTAGAGCTTGTTGAGCGCCGCTGGCATGAAGGTCTGGTTGCCGATCAGCGCCACCGACAGCAGCACGAAATAGGCGAAGCAGAGCAGGATCGGCCGCGACGCCAGCAGCGCCAGATAAGAGACCGGCTGCGCCGCGCCGGTGGACGGCCTGGGCGCCGCGCGGCGCTGACGCTCCTCGAGCAGGATGCCGCTCCGGCTCGCCAGCAGCAGCACCACCGCAAGGCCGAGGCATCCCACCGCCAGCAGCGCGCCCCGCCAGCCGAAGAAATGCGTCAGCGTCAGCACCGTCACCGGCGCCGCCGCCCAGCCGATGTTGCCGGCGAGCGTGTGCGCGCCATAGGCACGCGCCATGCGCGGGTGGCTGACGGTATGCGTCAGGATCGAATAGTCGGCGGGATGGAAGACGCTGTTGCCGAGACCGGCCAGCACTGCCAGCGGCAGCACGCCCCAGAAGCTCGGGGCGAGGCCGATGAGGCCGATGCTGGTGGAGCCCAGCGCGAGGCCGCCCAGCAGCACGTTGCGCGCGCCGAAGCGATCGACCAGGAAGCCCGCCGGCGTCTGCGCGATGCCCGAGGTCGCGTAGAACAGCAGCATCAGCATGCCCGCTTCACCGAAGCCGATGCCGAACGCATCGGTCATGAACGGGAACAGCGGCGGCAGCACCAGCTGCAGGAAATGGCTGAAGCCGTGCGCCGTGCTGACCAGCGTGATGATCTTGACGTCGCGGCGCAGGGCGCCCGCGGTGACATCGGTCATGAGCCCTACACTACACTGGATTGGCCGGGAAGTTGCCAGCAGTGTAGCCGGGATCGACCTGGCAGCCAAGTCTATGGAATATCAGGGTTAAGAGGCGAGGTCGGCGGCCAGCGCGCGGCGCCGCCAGGCGCGCAGCTCCATCAGCTTCCAGGCCAGCAGCGCCGGCACCGCGAGCAACACCTCGCGTGCCCGCTTCAGCAGCGAGAGCGCCAGCGCGACGTCGGGCCCGAGGCCGAAGAGCGCGCCCAAAGCAAGGTAGCCGCCCTCCTGAATCCCGAGGCCGGCGGGCACCACGAAGGCCGCGCTTCGGAGCGCGAAGGCGAGGCTCTCCAGGATCAGCACCTCGTCGAAGCTCAGCGGCGCGTCGAGGAACCAGAGCGCGAGCCAGGCCTCGCCGACGCCGACGATCCAGCCCATGAAATGCCAGAGTGTCCCCAGCAGCAGCGCGCGCGGGCGGCGGTAGATCGCGTTGATCTCGTCGTCGATGCCGGCGAGCTCCGGCAGTCTGGCCCAGCTCATGCGGGCGGCGATGCGATGCGGCAGCGTCTCCAGCCAGCCGAACAGTCCGCGCCGCTGGGCAATGAGAAATGCGAGCGCCGTCGCTACCGCGATCGCGAGCCCGATCAGCGCCCAGGCGGCGAGGTTGTTGTCGCGGCCGTCGAGAATCAGCAGGCCGAGGCCGAGTGCGGTGAAGGCGAGCTGCGTCACCAGCTCCAGCGTCATGTCCACCACGGTCGACGCGCCGGCGGTGCGGCCGCCGATGCCGTGCAGGATCATGACGCGGATCGCCACCACCTCGCCGCCGATCGGCACCAGCTCGCTGACGGTGGAGCGCAGGAAGCGCACCCAGCTCATCAGCAGATTGGCCCGCGCCGGCGCCGGCTCGACGAGGGCGCCCCAGGCGATGCCGCAGAACACGATCGGGAGCGCGTTGAAGAGTGTGATCGCGATGATGCCAGGAATGCCCGCCACCATCACCGCCTCCGCCACCTGACCGGCGCCGACCCAGGCGATGAGTCCGGCGCTGA
This sequence comes from Allostellaceae bacterium, assembly GCA_035523855.1. Taxonomy (GTDB): domain Bacteria; phylum Pseudomonadota; class Alphaproteobacteria; order ATCC43930; family CGMCC-115725; genus DASZHJ01. Next base: position 3,702 of record DATKPX010000590.1, on the reverse strand, counting down.
CCGCGAGGCCGATCATGAGGGCGGCGAGCGGGACGTGCTTCACGTCGGCGATCCCGCCGGCTGCGGGCCGCCGAGCGCCGCGAAGGTGGTGAGCACCGCGCCGCTGGCGTTCAGCGCCGCCTTCACGTCGGGGTCGATCAGCGCGGCGTATTCCTGCTCGGGCTCGTAGCTGAGCGGGAGCGGATCCACATTGCCCCAGCGCCGCGTCGCCGGGTGCATGTAGAGCTCGCTGGTGCCGTCGGGCAGCGCCGACACGAACTGGCGCACGCGCCGCGGCGTCATATGGCCGCTGTCGTTCAGCCCGAGAATGGTGTCGTTGCAGCGGATGCCCGCGTTCTCCAGACGGCGGCGCATGGTGGCGGTGCGTCCGCGCAGCAGCGACCAGCTCATCAGGCGCGCCGCCGCGCGCTCGCGGGTGGCGTTCCAGGAGGTGGCAAAGGGCTCGCGCGGCAGTCGCATGGCTCCGATCCCGAACTCCGGCGCCACGCGCAGGAGGATCCGCTGCAGCGTCGGATGCAAATGGAAATGATGGTGACCGTCGACGCGATCAAGCCGAAGCCCGGTGCGGCGGAACAGCTCAAGCTGGGCGCGGACCTCGGCCTCGGCCTGTTCCTGTACGCGTCGGCTCGTATAGAGCGGGATCGCGATGCGCAACACATCGTCGAAGAAACGGCCGTTGGGCTGCACCAGGTCGGGGATCCGCTCCGGCGGCAGGGCGGGCCGGCCATCGACCAGCACCACGTGCAGTCCCACGCCGAGAGCGGGCAGGCGATGCGCCCGCTCGACCGCATCGGCGGCGGCGGGCGCGGTCACCATCAGGCTGGCGCCGGTCAGGATCCCGTTCCGATGGCCGAGCTCCACCGCCTCGTTGACGGGCACGGCGACGCCGAAATCGTCGGCGGTGACGATAAGCTGCTTTGGCACTGAGGTCCTTGTTCCCGTTCAGCCGATGCGGGGTTGCTTGAGCCTTACCGGCCCGGCACCCGTCCTGTTGCTTCTCGCAGGCGCGAAACGTAGCCGCGGCGGCGCGGCGCTATCGCCGCGACCTCGATCGCGCACTCATCGGGTTGCCCCCTGTTCTCCCGGGCGCACTTTCTCACGGTCGCGTGATCATTGCAAAGCGTTCGGTAGCGCATTCCTGCGGTGGCGTCGGCGCGATTGCCGCGCCGTGGCGGGTGATCGCGGAAAATGACGGAGATGTTAGTGTCTTCCCGGGGTCCCTGGGTGTAGGCAGCCGGACGGCGCGCTTCATAACATATCCAGGGAAGGCACCGCATCATGCGTCGCGTGCTCGTGATTGAGGACGACGCCGAGACCGCCGGCCAGATGGCCGACTCTCTCGGCAGCGCCGGCTACGCCGTCGATGTCGCCCGGAACGGAACCGAGGCGCTCGAGCGGGGGCGCGGCGCCGATTACGCCGTCATGACCGTGGATCGGATGCTGCCGGAGCTCGACGGGCTCGAGGTGGTGCGGCGGCTCAGATCCGGCGGCGTCGCCACCCCGACCCTCATCATCAGCGCGCTCGGCGAGGTGGATGACCGCGTGCGCGGCCTGCGCGCCGGCGGCGACGACTATCTCGTGAAGCCCTTCGCCTTCGCCGAGCTGCTGGCGCGGATCGACGCGCTCGCCCGGCGCAGCGGCGCGCTGGTGAAGGAGACGGTGCTGCGGGTGGGCGAGCTCGAGGTGGATCTGCTGGCGCGCCGCGCGCGCCGCGCCGCGGTCGAGATCGAGCTGCTGCCGCGCGAGTTCCAGCTGCTGGAATATTTCATGCGCAACGAGGGCCGCGTGCTGTCGCGGGCGATGCTGCTCGCCAATGTCTGGGACGTGCATTTCGATCCCATGACCAACATCGTCGATGTCTATGTCGGGCGGCTTCGCCGCAAGATCGACGCCGGCGGCGCGACGGCGTTGATCCAGACCGTGCGCGGCGTCGGCTTCTGCCTCAATGCCGCTCGCTAGCGCGCTCCTCGGCAAGACCCTGCGCTCATCGACCTTCCGGCTGGCGCTCCTCTGCGTCGGCCTGTTCTCCGCGTCGATCGCCGGCCTCTTCGCCTATGTCTACTGGTCGACGGCGGACTATCTCGCCGGCCGCTACGACGCCGGCATTGTCGCGGAAGAGCGGCTGCTGCTGGATGCCTTCGAGCGCGGCGGCGCGCCGGCGCTTCAGGCGCTGATCGCGGCGCGCCGCGCGGCCGCGCCCGCCGACGGCGATCTCTACCTGGTCGCAGACCAAGCCTATGCGCCCGTTGCCGGCAATCTCAGGAGTTGGCCGTCGGCGGCGCGCGGTCATGATGGCTGGATCGAGTTCCGCGCCCCGGACTGGCGGCCGGAGGCGAAAGCGCCGCCGCTGCTGCGGGCGGTCACCGCGAGTTTGCCGGATGGGACCCGCCTGCTGGTGGGGAAGGACATCGACGAGACGCGGCAATTCACCGGCGTCATCCGGCGCGGCATCGCCATCGGCGTGGCGCTGCTCTGCGCCATGGCGGCGGTGGCGGGGATCTCGGTGACGCGCCGCACCGTCTCGCGCATCGAGGCGATCAACGCCACCAGCCGCGCGATCATGGCGAGCGGGCTCGGCGAGCGCATTCCGCTCCGCGACACGCGCGACGAATGGGACCAGCTCGCGGCCAATCTCAATTCGATGCTGGACCGCATCGAGGCGCTGGTCCGCGGGGTGAAGCAGGTCTCCGACAACATCGCACACGATCTCCGCACGCCGCTGATGCGGATGCGCGGCCGGCTTGAGGTGGCGCTCGGCAGCCCGCGCGGCGAGGGCGACGCGGCGCTGCTGGCGCGGACGGTCGCCGAGCTCGACGACATCCTCAAGACCTTCGCCTCGCTGCTGCGCATTTCCGCCGTGGAGGCGCGCGAGCGCAAGGTGGGTTTCGCGCCGGTCGATCTGGGCAAGCTCGCGGGCGAGGTGGCGGATCTCTTCGACGCGGCAGCGGAGGAGCGGGGCGGTCATGTGCGCTTCCAGGGCGAGCCGGGCGCGCTTGTCTGGGGCGATCGCGATCTCCTCTTCGAGGCGCTCACCAACCTCGTCGACAACGCGGTAAAGCACGGCCGCGGCGATGTCGAGGTGCGCCTCACGCCGGCCGCCGGCGGCGCCGAGCTGATCCTGGCCGTCGAGGATCACGGCCCCGGCATTCCCGCGGGCGAGCAGAAGCGTGTCTTCGAGCGCTTCTATCGCCTGGAGCGGAGCCGCAGCACCGGCGGCAACGGCCTCGGCCTCAGCCTGGTGCAGGCGGTGGCGCAGCTGCACGAGGCGCGGATCGCGCTCGCCGACATCAGGCCCGGCCTTCGGGTGGAGTTCTGCTTTCCGGCGCTCGCCGCGGTCGCGCAGCACGCCGCCGAGGTCGCCGCGCCGCAGTCCGCCCGCGGCAAGCCGGATCCCGCCGCCGCCTGAGCGTCGCGCCCAGAACCTGACGTTGTACTTTCCGGCCGCATCCAACCTAAGATTACGGCCGGTGAGGAGCATGCGGAACACGCCATTCAAGCTCTTTGACGCGGCGGAGAAGCTGGTCCGGCGGTCGGGCGTCCCGGTCTATGTCCAGAAACTGCTTGGGCTCGATTGGCAGAATACCGCCAAGCCGCGCTTCGCCTACACCGCGCCGCATCCCGTCGCGGACGCCGACATCGCGCTGGCGGCGCGGCTGATCGCGGCCTACCGGCGCGCGGCCGGCGTCGCCGCCGCGGCGGATG
>DATKPX010000589.1:0-13406 GCA_035523855.1 Allostellaceae bacterium | reverse complement strand
CTCGACAAGTCGAAGCCGGACGCGATCCACATCGCGACGGAAGGCCCGCTCGGCGTCGCCGCGCGCAGCTATTGCCTGAGCCGCGACCTCGCCTTCACCACCGCCTATCACACGCGCTTTCCCGAATACGTGGCGGCGCGGCTCTTCGTGCCGCTGCGCTGGACCTATGCATGGCTGCGCCGCTTCCACGCGCCCTCGCGCAGCATCATGGTGGCGGCGCCCTCGATCGCCCGCGAGCTTAGGGCGCGCGGCTTCGACAATATCCGGCCGTGGACGCGCGGCGTCGACAGCGATCTCTTCCAGCCGGAGCGGCGCGAGGAGCTGCCGGACCTGCCGCGGCCGATCTTCCTCACCGTCGGCCGTGTCGCGGTGGAGAAGAACGTGAAAGCCTTCCTCGACATCGATCTGCCCGGCAGCAAGGTGGTGGTGGGCGATGGGCCGCAGCTCGAGGAGCTGCAGCGAAAGCACCCGGAAGTGCGCTTCCTCGGCCGCAAGGAAGGCACCGAGCTCGCCCGCCTCTACGCCTCCGCCGACGTCTTCGTCTTCCCGAGCCTCACCGACACTTTTGGTCTCGTGCTGCTGGAGGCATTGGCTTCCGGCCTTCCTGTTGCGGCCTTTCCCGTGCCGGGCCCGATGGACGTGATCGGCGACGCGCCGGTCGGCCGCCTCGACCGCGACCTGCGCCAGGCGGCGCTCGGCTGTCTCGACTTCTCTCCCAGCGCCTGCCGCGAGCACGCGCTGCGCTTCAGCTGGCGCAACTCGGCGCAGCAGTTCCTCGACAACCTGGCGCCGGCGAAGAGCTGATCGCGCCGGCCGACGCGGCGGCGGAAGCGAGCGCCGCTCCTGTGATAGGATCGCTTCGCGGCCGGTTGCCGAGGCCGCCGCCTTTGCCCGCCGCGCGGGGCAGAGCAGCTCGATCGGCTCCGCACCTTCGGCACGAACCAGGATGACGGAGGCGGAATGCTGTCGCAGCGGTTCATTTCCGATGCCACGCCGAGCGGCGCCAACCTCGTCGCCGCGGGCGCCACCTTCCGCGTCTGGGCGCCGCGGGCAACGGCGGTCTATCTCCATGGCACCTTCGGGAGCAAACTCTACGACCAGCTGAGCGAGGAGCGGCTGCTCGCCGAGAGCGGCGGCTACTGGACCGGGTTCCAGGAGGGCGCCCGGGATGGCGATCCCTACCGGTTCTGGGTGGTCGGCCAGGGCTCGAGCGGCTACAAGCGCGATCCCTACGCGCGCGAGCTCGCGCCGGCGAGCGCGTTTCCCAACTGCTTCGGCATTCTGCGCGCGCCGGACGCCTATCCCTGGCACGACGCCGATTTCCGCACGCCGGATTTCTCCGACATGATCGTCTACCAGGCACATATCGGCACCTACGCCATCCGCAGGCCGGGTGTCGCGTCGAATTTCCTGGATGTCGCCGGCAAGCTCCCTTACCTCGCCGCTCTCGGCATCACGGTGCTGCAGCCGTTGCCCATCGATGAGCAGGAGACCAATCCATCGATGGGCTATGGCGGCGCCGACCCATTCTCGCCGGACTTCCCCTATGTCGCCGATCCCGCGGATCTCCCGGCCCACCTCGCCACGCTGAACGCGCAGCTGCAGGCGAAGGGCCGGGCACCGCCGCTGCAGCTCGACGATATCCGATCGGCGCCCGCGCAGCTGAAGGCGCTCGTCGATCTCTGCCATGTCCATGGCATCGCCGTCGCCTTCGACGTCGTCTACAACCATGCCGGCGGCTTCACCGTCGACGGCCGGCTCGACGATAACTGCCTCTACTATTTCGATCGCGCCGCCAATCGCGGCGACAACAACGACAGTCTCTATTTCACCGATCAGGACCGCGGCACCGGCGGCCTCGCCTTTGCGATGTGGAACGCCGACGTGTGCCGGTTCCTCTGCGACAATGCGCGGCACTACATCGACGAATTTCACGCCGACGGCTTCCGCTACGACGAGATCAGCACGCTGCTCTCCACCAACCAGGGGAGCGGATGGGATTTCTGCCGCGCGCTGACCGACGAGGTGCGGGCGCGGCAGCCGCGCATTCTGCAGAACGCCGAGTTCTGGCCCGGCCGGTTCGGCGACATCCCCACCACCGTGCAGCCGATCGTGGCGCCGGCGGCTGCGGGGGGCGCCGGCTTCGACGCGGTGCAGCACGACGCCTTGCGCACTGCCATCCGCGGCGCCGTCGGATCGGCATCCTATGGCGCCTCGGCATCGGTCTCGATGGGCGCGATCGCGTCGGCCCTCTATCCGCCCGGCCTCGACCATGCCTGGCGCGCGGTCACCTGCGTCGAGAACCATGACCTCGTGCTCGCGGGCCGCGACCCGCGCCTCCCCACCCTCGCCGACGGCTCCGATCACCGGTCCTGGTACGCGCGCAGCCGCAGCCGGTGCGCCGCCGCCATCCTGCTGACCGCGCCGGGCATCCCGCAGCTCTTCATGGGTCAGGAATTTCTCGAGGACAAACCCTGGGATCCTGATCCGCACAGCAGCGATCTTCTCTGGTGGGAGGGGCTCGAGAGCGGCAGCGATCGCGCCATGGCCGATCATCTCCGGTTCACCCAGGACCTGATTCGCCTGCGCCGCGCGCAGCCCGCTCTCCGCGGCGACCGGGTCAATCCTTACTATGTCTCGGACGGCGACCGCGTTCTCGCCTTCCACCGCTGGCTCGAGGGCAGCGGCAACGACGTCATCATCGTCGCATCGCTGGCGGAGACGACGCGGTCAGGCTACCGGCTGGGCTTCCCCGCTCCCGGGCCCTGGAGGGAGATCTTCAACAGCGACGTTTACGATCACTGGGTGAATCCGTGGGTCGCCGGCAATGGCGGCGGCATCACCGCCAGGGGCGAGCCGATGCACGGCTTCGCGGCCTCCGCCGCCCTGGTCATTCCCGCCAATGGCGTGCTGGTTTTCGCGCGCAGCTGAGCGGAATCACGCCGTCTTCCGCGTTTCCGTCGTCGCCACCCAAATGCCACTGAAGACCGCGAGCAGCCCGATGACGAGGTTGGGCGTGATCGGCTCGCCGACGAGCTGGGTGGCGAGCAGCGCCGCGGCGATCGGGCTCACCGTCATCGTGTTGGCGACCCGGGTCGGCGTCGCCCGCTCCAGCGCCAGCACCCAGAGGATGAAGGCGAGCGCGCCGCCGCCGACGCCGAGATAGATGCCGGCGATCCATTGCGGCGCGCCGAAGCCGGCGAGCACCGCCACGCGGCCGGTGAGCGTTCCCGTGAGGATCAGCGCCCCGGCGCCGGCGCCCATGCCGACGGCGAGGAATCCCAGCGCGCTCGAGCGCCGGATGAAGGGCCGCGACCAGACGTTATAGAAGGCCATGCACAGCACGGCGGCGGTCATGATGAGCTCGCCGCGCCAGGCGCCTGCCGGCGCCGCCGGGAGGCCGGCGGCGAGCGCGGCGACGACGCCGAGGATCGCGATCGCGACGCCGAGGGATTTGCGGACCGTCAGCGGCTCGATGCCGAGAAGCGCCCCCACCACCATGGTCTGCAGCGGCAGCGTCGAGAGGGCAAGGCTCGCCCGCGCCGCTGTCGTGTAGCCGATCGCGACGTTGTAGAGGATGAAGAAGAATCCGTAGAAGAGCAGCCCCAGCACGGCAACGGCGAGCCAGTCGCCGCGCGGCGGCCATTTGACGCGCAACAGCAGCGCCGCCGGCAGCACGCAGAGAAAGCCGATGCCCCAGCGCAGAATCGCGAGGGTGACCGCATCGGCGTTGCCGACGAGGTAGCGGGTGGTGGCGGCGGCGGTACCGCCGAGACTCACCGAGACCACCGCGATCAGCACGCCGAGCCATTCCCCCACCTGCCCCTCCTCCGTGGAACGGCCGTCATCTTGCCGCGCCGGCTCGCCGCGGCAATTACCTCGCGGGTATTGGATCAGCTGCGGCCTGTCGCCGGATCTTCACCCCCTCGACGGCTTCCACTTGTAGATCCGCGCCAGCGTCTCGCCCATGAGCTGGGTGCGCTCGCTGGCGGAGAGGCGCTCGGTGACGCGGAAGGCGTCGACGCCCTGCTGGTAGGTGAGCAGCGCGACGGCGCGGGTCCAGTCGGTGCCCCACAGGCAGCGCTCGAAGCCGTAGGCGTCGAAGATCCGCCAGAGCGGATCCCAGATGTCCTTGTAAGGGAAAGCCTGCTGCGAGAGGGTGCAGGCGCCGCTGATCTTGATCGCGAGGTTGTCGCAGGCCGCGAGCGCCAGCACCTTGGGCAGCTCGGCGAAAGGCGCTGGCGGCGCCGGCGGCTCGAAGGGCTGCTGCAGGCCCAGATGATCGAGCACCAGCTGCGTCCGCGGGTTCCGCTTCGCCAGCTCGCGCAGCTGCTCCAGCCGGCCCCAGGCCAGGATGTTGACCGGGAATTCGTGGCGCGCGGCGGCGGTGAGGATGCGGTTGAGGCCGGGATCGGCCGGATCCTCGGGGCTGCGGTTCAGCATGATCCGGACGCCGACCGTGCCCTTGCGAGCCTTCCAGTCGGCGATCACCTCCTCCACCTTGGGATCGGCGGGATCGACCGGCTTGATAAGGCCGAAGCGGGTCGGATGCCTGGCATGGACCTCGAGGGCGTAGCTGCCGTCGAAGCCGTACATGGCAAAGGGCGACACCAGCAGCGCGCCGTCGACACCCACCGCATCCATCGCGGCGACCATCTCGTCACCGGTGGCCTGCGCCGGCCCGTGCAGGAATCCCACCCAGGGACGGCCGGGATGGTTGCGCTCGTAGCAATGCACCTGGCAATCGATCGTCAGCATGGCTCGGTCCTCCCCGCTCGCGTGGTCACCGACGTATGAGGCGCCACGCGACGCGGCGAGTCAAACCAGGGATCCGCGGCCTCAGAGGAGGCACATGCCGGATGCCCGCGCCTGTGCTATGGTGAAATAAAGCCGGAAACCGGCACCGAGACCAGACAGGGAGGAAAAGATGGCCAATGCGCTCGAGCGGGCCACCGTCCGCAAGGTCTATGCGCGCCTGCTGCCGATCGCGGTGCTGATCTACTTCCTCTGCTACATCGATCGGATCAACGTCGGCTTCGCCGCGCTCACCATGAACAAGGCGCTCGGCCTCGATGCCACCATCTTCGGCATCGCCGCCGGCGCCTTCTTCTGGGGCTACTGCCTCTTCGAGGTGCCGAGCAACATCATCCTGGAGCGGGTCGGCGCGCGGCTCTGGCTCGCGCGCATCATGGTGACCTGGGGGCTGCTCTCGGGCGCGACGGCGCTCTGCACCGGCCCCTGGAGCTTCATGACCGTGCGCTTCCTGCTCGGCGTCGCCGAGGCCGGGCTCTACCCGGGCCTCCTCCTCTACTTCACCTACTGGTTCCCGGACCAGCATCGCGGCCGCATTTTCGCGGGCTTCACCCTGGCCTTGCCGGTCGCGGTGGCGGCGGGCGCGCCGATGTCGACCGGCCTCATGGAGCTCGACGGCGTCTGGGGTCTCGCCGGCTGGAAGTGGATGTTCCTGGCCGAGGCGGCGCCGACGGTGACCATCGGCTGCCTGCTGCCCTTCATCCTCACCGACAAGCCCGAGCACGCCCGCTGGCTCGCCGACGGCGAGCGCGCCTGGCTCACCGCGACGCTCGCGCGCGAGCGCCGCCAGATCGAGGCCAAGCACACCGTGGGCCTCCTCGAATCCTTCTGGAACCCGCAAGTGCTGCTGCTGTCGCTCAACTACTTCGGCATCGTCACCGCGAGCCTGGGATTGCTGATCTTCCTGCCGCAGATCGTGAAGCAGCTCGGCGTCACCAACATGCAGGTGGGCTGGGTCGCGATGATCCCTTATGTCTGCGGCTCGATCAGCATGGTGGTGTTCGGCTGGATCTCCGATCGCAAGGGCGAGCGGCGCTGGAACCTGTTCACCGCCTGCTCGATCGCGGCGGTGGGATTGATGATCGCCGGCGCTGCGGTCGGCACCTGGTGGTCGCTCGCAGGCATGTCGATCGCCGCCATCGGCCTCTACGGCACCAAGGGCACCTTCTGGGCGGTGCCCTCGATGTTCCTCACCGGCACCGCGGCGGCGGCAAGCTTCGCCTGGATCAACTCGCTCGGCAATCTCGGCGGCTTCTTCGGCCCGACCATCGTCGGCTGGGTGCGCGACCGCACCGGCAGCTTCGCCGGCGGTCTCTACGTCCTCGCCGGCTTCGCCCTCGTCTCGGCGGCGGTGGCGGCGTTCTGGCTGCAGGTGCCGAAGCCGGCGGGCGCCGCCGAGCGGCAGCCCGCTCCCGACAGCGCCGCCGGCGATTAGAGCGGGTTCCGATCCGATTGCCGTGGCGCCGTTGCACCTGGCTGGCCAACGGTCCGCCAAACTACTGATTTGGCCTGCCAATAGACCTTATGCGGCCTTTACGGCGGAGGCCTCGCTCGCCTCTCGAATCCTTATGGCCTGATGCCCTTCTCTAAACTGCTCCTGAAGCAGGAGCTCGCAGAGAAAGGCCGCTCCATGATCACGCTCGGTCATATCAAGCATGTGCCGCATGACGACCTCTTCGCGACGCCCGGACACAAGCCGGAAACGACGCCGCACGCGATCGCGCGTCGCGCAGTCAGCGTCCTCGCCCTCGTTCTCTTCCCCGTTTTCCTCGGGCTGATCGGTCTCGGCTCGGTCGCGCTCTCGCGCCTCCATTCACCATCCAGCGCAATCGAGATCTCCGAGCTGGCGCCGCTGCCGCTCCCGGCCGGCGGTCGCTGAGTCGGCAGAGCCAGAGAAGCGCAGTGGCGGGCGCGACCCGTTCCGCGCCGGTCAACCTGCCGCGCGACAGGCGCGCCAGACCTTCTCCGGCGTCGCCGGCATGTCGAGGGAGGCGCCGGCGTCGCCGGGGATGGCATCGGCGATCGCGTTCATGATCGCGGCGAGCGCCCCCGTCGTACCGGCCTCGCCGGTGCCCTTGACGCCCAGCGGATTGGTCGTGCACGGCACCGGATGGGCGGCGCTGGCGAAGAACGGCAGCATGTCGGCGCGCGGCATCGCGTAATCCATGAAGGAGCCGGCGAGCAGCTGTCCCGTTTCGCGATCGAACACCGCGTTCTCGCAGAGCGCCTGGCCGATGCCCTGGGCGATGCCGCCATGCACCTGCCCCTCGACCAGCACGGGATCGAGCATGGTGCCGCAATCGTCGACCGCGGCGTAGCCGGCCAGCGTCACCAGGCCGGTCTCCGGATCGATCTCGACCTCGGCGATGTGGCAGCCGTTCGGGAAGGTCTGCGGCACCTCCGCCCGGCCCTTGGTGTCGAGGCTCTCGGCGATGGCGCCGCCGCTCCGCAGCGCCGCCGCTTGCTCGGCGACCGCGAAGAGCGAGATCCGCCGATCGGTGCCGGCGACGAGGAAGTGCCCGACGTCATAGGCGATGTCGGCCTCTGCCGCCTCCAGCAGCAGGGCGGCGATGCGGCGTCCCTTCTCCAGCACCAGCTCGATGGTGCGGAGGATCGCGCTGCCGCAGGCGCTGGTCGAGCGCGAGGCGACGGTGGCGGTGCTGCCGAGATCGAGGCGCGTGTCGCCCTGCCTCACCAGCACCTGCGTTTCGGAAATGCCGAGCCGCGCCGCCACCAGGCGCCGATAGAGCGACGCGTGCCCCTGCCCCGACGCCTGCGCCGCCATCGCCAGCACCAGGCTCCCGCCACCGGGGAACGCGAGTGCCGCATCCTCGCCCGGCTGGCCGCCCGCATGCTCCAGGAAGCAGGAGACGCCGAGGCCGCGCCGGCGGCCGGCTCGCTCCGAGCGCGCGCGGCGCTCGGCGAAGCCCGCGACATCGGCGAGCGCCAGCGCCTTGTCGAGCACCGCCGCGAAGTCCCCGCTGTCGTAGCGGGTGCCGACGGCGCTGGCATAGGGCATGGCGCCGGGCGCGATCAGGTTGCGACGGCGGAGCACGATGCGGTCGATGCCGGTCCGGCGCGCCGCCGCGTCCACCAGCCGCTCCAGGGCGTAGTTCGCCTCCGGCCGCCCGGCGCCGCGATAGGGTCCGATCTGCACGGTGTTGGTGAAGCAGCAGCGTACCTCCACGGCGATCCTGGGGATGTCGTACATGCCGGGAAAGCAGCGGGCGAAATTGCTCGACGCGATGAAGGCGCCGTGCGAGCTGAGGAACGCCCCCATGTTGGCGAGGGCGCGGACGCGAAGGGCGAGGAACCGGCCGTCCTCATCGAGGGCGAGCTCGGCCTCGGTGATGTTGTCCCGCGCCTGGTTGTCGCTGAGGAAGGCCTCCGAGCGGCTCGACATCCAATGCACCGGCCTGCCGATCTTCTTCGCCGCCACCAGCAGCGCCGGATATTCCGCATAGGCCGCGGTCTTCATGCCGAAGGCGCCGCCGACATCGTCGGTCGTCACCCGGAGCTGGTCGCGCCGCAGCGCCATGCTGGCGACCAGCTGATCGCGCAGCATGCCGACGCCCTGGGACGGCGCGCGCAGCTCATAGCGATCGGCGGCGGGATCGTAGCTCGCGGTGGCGCCGCGCGTCTCCAGCGAGGCGACGACGATCCGCTGGTTGACGAGCCGGACGCCGGCGATGTGGTGTGCGCCCGCGAAGATGCGGTTCACCTCGCGCAGGTTCTCCTCCTGCTGCGGCTGCGGACCGGGCCAGTCGATCGCCAGGTTGCCGGGCGCCTCCGGCCAGAGCTGCGGCGCCTCCGGTCGCGCGGCGTCGGCAACGTCGACGACGGCGGGCAGCGGCTCGTAGTCGACCGCGATCTGCTCCGCCGCCTCCTGCGCCGCGGCCAGGCTCTCCGCCACCACCAGGGCGACCGGCTGCCCCACATGCAGCACGCGATCCTCCGCCAGCGCCGGGCGGCGCGGCGTGACCAGGCGAGCGCCGCCGCGCCCCACCAGCGGCACCGGATGCGACAAAGTGCCGATCCCCGCCGCGCTCATGTCGCGGGCGGTGAGAACGGCGAGCACGCCCGGGAGCGCCGTGGCGGCGCTGCAATCGATCGACCGGATGCGGGCGAAGGCGTGCGGCGAACGCAGGAAGGCGGCCGCGGCCTGGCCGGCGACGCCGACATCGTCGGTGAAGCGCGCCTCGCCCAGGAGCAGCGCGTGATCCTCGATGCGCGGCAACCAATCGGCGGGACGGTGATCGTGATCCCCCATCCTTCAGCCCTCGAGGCGCAGGAACGGCTTGATCGCATCCCAAAAGCCCGCGGGATCCTGGATGTGCGGCGAGTGCCCGCACTGCGGCAGCTCGACCAACCGCGCGCCCGGTATGCCGGCGGCAAGCTCGCGCGAGAGGGCGGGCGGCGTCGCGGTGTCGCGCAAGCCCACCACGACCAGGGTCGGGTTGCGGATGCCGGCGAGCGAGGCGCGCCGGTCGAAGCGGGCGAGGGCACGGCAGGCGGCGGCGAACTGCTCCGGCCGCGCGGCGCGGAGGCTCGCCTTGCGCTCCGCGGCGATCTCCGGATGGGCGGCGAGGAAGTCGTCGGGAAACATCCGCTGCAGCGCGATCTGCAGGATCGCCTCCATGCCCTGGGCTTCGACGCGCTCCGCCATGGCATGGAAGGCGGCCTTGCCTGCCGGCGGAATGGCGGCGCCGGTATCGACCAGCACCAGCCGGTCGAAGAGCGCGCCGTGCCGCGCGGCGAGCGCCACCGCGACGAAGCCGCCGAAGCCGTTGCCGAGCAGGTCCGCGGGGTGGGCGAGGCCGAGCCGCGGCAGCTCCGCCGCGATGCGGTCGGCGACATCGTCGAGCTCCGGCCCCGCCGGCGCCGAGGCGCCGAAGCCCGGCAGGTTGACCAGCCAGAGCCGCCGCTCGCCGGCGAGGCGCGGCGCGATGCGGTCGAAGGCGCTGCGGTCGGAGAGCAGCGAGTGCAGCAGCACGAGATCCCGGCCCCTCCCGGTCTGCGCCACGTCCAGCCTGCCCGCTCCCGAAGACATGATAGGGACCCCGTGCTAACTTAGCGCATGATAACCGCGAATGCGGCGGCAAGAATATAGGGAGGGAGAGGGCCCATGGCGACCACCACGGTGAATTCCGGCGCGCGGCTCGACCGGCTGCCGATCTCCTCCTTCCACTACCGCATCTTTTGGCTGATCGGCGCCGGCATGTTCTTCGACGGCTATGATCTCTATGTCGGCGCCTCCGTGCTGGGGGCCGCGGTGCAGTCCAAGTTTGCCACGCTGCTGCAGGTGCCGCAGTTCATCTCCTGGACCTTCGTCGGCATGACCATCGGCTCGCTGGTCGCGGGATTCCTCGGCGATCATTTCGGCCGGCGCTTCACCTACCAGTTCAACCTCATCATCTTCGGCCTCGCCTCGCTGGCCGCCGCGGCGGCGCCCAGCATGGGGTGGCTGATCCTCTGCCGCTTCTTCATGGGGCTCGGACTCGGCGCCGAGATCGTGGTGGGCTACTCAACCATGACCGAGTTCGTGCCGCCAGCCTCGCGCGGGCGCTGGATGTCCTTCATGGCCTTCATCGTCGTCGCCGGCTTCCCCGCCACCTCGCTGCTCAGCACCCTCGTCATCCCCGGCTTCGGCTGGCGGCCGATGTTCGTCGTCGCCGGCATCGGCGCGCTGGTCGTCTGGTACCTGCGCAAGCGGCTGCCGGAGAGCCCGCGCTGGCTGGAGGCGCATGGCCAGCCCGCGGCGGCGGAGACCCTGATGCAGGAGATCGAGCAGGAGGCCTCCGGCGGCAAGCCGCTGCCGCCGCCGGCGCCGGCAATGGCGCTGCCGCCCTGGACGCTCGCCTCGCTCTTCAGCCCGGCGCTGCTGCCGCGGTTGGTGGTGGGATGCGTGGTGCTGATCACCGCCAACACGCTGATCTTCGGCTTCGTCAACTGGCTGCCGACCTTCTTCGGCCAGCAGGGCATCGGCATCGCGAAGTCGCTGGCCTATACGCTGGTGCTGGCGGGCGGCTCGCTGGTGGGATGCGCCGTCGGTGCGCTCGCCGCCGACCGCTTCGGGCGCAAGCCAACCATCATCGGCGCCTCGCTCTTCACCATCGTCTTCGGCGCCGTCTATCCCAACATGGTCGAGCCGTGGCTGCTGCTCGCCAGCGGCTTCTTCCTGATCGTCGGCATCTATGTGCTGACCGCGGTGCTCTATGGCGTCTATACGACGGAGCTGTTTCCGACCGAGGTGCGGCTGCGCGCCAACGGCGTCTGCAACATGCTGGGGCGCGGCGCCACCATCGTCACGCCCTTCATCATCTTCGTGCTGTTCCGCGATTACGGCGTCGGCGGCGTGCTCGGCCTGATGATCGGCCTGCTGGCGGTGCAGATCGTCGTGGTCGCGGTCTGGGGCATCGAGACCAGCCGGCGCGGCCTCGAGGAGCTGGAGGGCGCGGCGGGCGGCGCCAGCACCGCGCCGCGCCCCGCTCGCGCCTAGATCACCTTCCGCACGATGTGCTGGCGGTTGCTGGTGTGGGGCCTGACCTCGCCGGGCCAGCGGCCGAGCTCGCCCGCCTTCGCCCATTCGGTGCTGGCGAGCACGTCGGGGCTGTCGAGCTCGTAGATCGCCGTATAGCGCGGATGGCCCTCGCCGGTGAGCCGCTTCATCTCGCCGCCGATCAGGAAGCTCGCCGGCTCGGTCTTGAGCCGCGTCGCCGAGCGCACGCCGGGCACCTTCAGCAGGTTTGGAATGTGCTCGCGATCATAGACCTCGTTGAAGAGCGCCTCCTTCTCCGGCGCCACGTCCATGCTGACGATGAAGAGATATTTGGCGGTGATCGGCATCGAGGCCTCCCGTTTGCGTGCGTGGATTGTCTCCATTCATTCATCGTCGGCGGCTGAAATCAACGGCGACGCGCGGGCGCCCTGCGGCAGGGCGAGAATTTCCGGCTGGGGACAGCGCTGGCGCCATCTGGATAGCCGCGCGCCCGGCGCCGGCGCATAGCTCCCTCGTCAATAAGAATGCCGAGCAGGAGGAGTCTGGGGGACGGCCATAGAGCGCGAGCAGATGGAAAGGTGCATCCCCCGTGACCAGCAGACCTCCTCTCCCGTCATCCATCCCAGCCAAGGGATCGATGAAGGTTCAGCTCCGCAGCAGCGCCTGCGCGGCACCCCTTGCCGACGCCGCGGTGCCCCCGGCGCAGACCCGCCTCGAGGCGCCGCCGCGCCAAGCCGGCGTGGTGATCCGCTGGCGAAGTGCCGGCCTCATCATGCGCGGCTGGCAGCCGCGCGCCGCCGGACGTGTCCGGTCGTCGCGGTCATGGTGGGCACTCCTCTCGAGGGCGATGCTTCGCGTCCTCGATCGCGTCGCCGACTATCAGGACCAGGCGCAGTCGCGCCGCGAGCTCCTGAGCCTCGATGACCGCGCGCTCCGCGACCTCGGCATCGACCGCTCGACCGCCCACTACCTGAGCAAGGTGCCGTTCTGGTACCGGCACCGGTGAGCTCTCCGCGCGGCGCCATCCGGCCGGCTTGACGGCCGCCCGATCCGGCCGCACCGTCGTGACCTTCTCTCCGGCACGAGGGTGCGGCCGATGATCAGGCTCTTCTCCTATCCGCGACTCTTCTCGGTGGCCGACAACAATCCCTTCGGCCTCAAGGTCTACGCCTTCCTGAAGCTCGCCGGACTCGCCTTCGAGCACGAGCACATCTTCGACGCCAGCAAGGCGCCGCGCGGCCAGCTCCCCTACATCGTCGACGACGGCGAGACGATCGGCGACAGCGAGGCGATCGTCGCCCACCTCATCCGCAAATACGATCTCAAGCTCGACGCCGGGCTCGCACAGGCGCAGCGCGACACCGGCCATCTCGTCCGCCGCATGCTCGACGGCCTCTACTGGATCATGTCCTATTCGCGCTGGAAGGATCCCGATTACTGGCCGCTGTTCCGCGACGCCATCCTGCGCGAGCATCCACAGGTGACGGCGGCAGCGATGGAGGGCGCGCGGAAATACAATTTCGAGCGCTACCACTATCAGGGCATCGGCCGCTTCGAGCCGGCGCAGGTCTACGAGAAGGGCCTCGCCGATCTCGCCGTCCTCGCCGATCTCGTCGGCGAGCGCGACTTTTTCTTCGGCGCCGCGCCCTCAAGCACCGACGCCGCGACCTATGGCTTCCTCGCCAACATCCACTTCTACGACATCGACACGCCGCTGAAGCGGTTCATCGCCGCCCATGCGGCGCTCGCGCGCTACGTCGAGCGCCTGCATGGGCGGGTGAGCGCCTGAGGCTCTAGGCGTCGAAATCGGCGCCGGCGGAGGCGAAGGTCACCGGAAAGTTCATCGTGAAGGAGACGTGCACGGCGAGCTCGATGCCGAAGAAGATCTCCTTCGGCGCCGGCAGCTTGAAGGTGTTGCTGGTGCCGAAGCGGAAGCGATGCTCGCCGAAGAGGTTGAAGGGCCCGAAGGTCTGGATCCGGTTCGGCCCGTCCCAGACATGCACGTCGGTCACGTTGCAGCCGGCAAGGTCCGCGTCGTTGGCAACCTCGGCGGCGGGATCGCCGGAGCGGAACATCACGAAGACCTGGATGAGCT
>DATKPX010000588.1:0-4379 GCA_035523855.1 Allostellaceae bacterium | reverse complement strand
CGCCACCTTGTTGACGTTCTGCCCGCCCGGCCCGCCGGCGCGGATGAAGCTCTCCTCGATGTCGCGGGGATCGAGGGCGATCGCCTTCGTGACCTCGATCATCGCGGCATCGCTAGTAGGACCGCGGCATCCCCAGCACGTGCTCGCCGAGATAGGCCAGGATCAGGTTGGTCGAGATCGGCGCGATCTGCATGAGCCGCGTCTCGCGCCACTTGCGCTCGACGTCGTATTCCTTGGCGAAGGCGAAGCCGCCGTGGGTCTGCATCGCCGCCTCGCCCGCGTGCCACGACGCCTCCGAGGCCAGCATCTTCGCCATGTTCGCCTCGGCGCCGCAGGGCCTGCCGGCGGCGAACAAGGCCGCGGCCTTGCGCCCCATCAGCTCCGCCGCCTCGGTCTCCGCATAGGCGCGCGCGATCGGGAACTGGATGCCCTGGTTCTGGCCGATCGGCCGGTCGAAGACGACGCGCGAGTTGGCGTAGGCGGTCGCGGTCTTGATGAACCAGCGCGCATCGCCGATCCCCTCCGCCGCGATCAGCACGCGCTCGGCGTTCATGCCGTCGAGGATGTATTTGAAGCCGCGCCCCTCCTCGCCGATCAGGTTCTCCGCCGGCACTTCCATCTCGTCGAAGAAGACCTCGGTCGTGTTGTGGTTGATCATCGCCTTCAAGGGCTTGATCGTCAGGCCCTTGCCGAGCGATTCCCTGATGTCGACCAGGAACACCGAGAGCCCGTCGCTCTTGCGCTTCACCTGGTCGAGGGGCGTGGTGCGGGCGAGGAGCAGCATGAGATCGCTGTGCAGCGCCCGCGAGGTCCAGACCTTCTGGCCGCGCACGACGTAGCGGTCGTTGCCTTTCTTCTCGGCGCGGGTCTTGAGCTTCGTGGTGTCGGTGCCGCTCGTCGGCTCCGTCACGCCGAAGGCCTGCAGCCTGAGCCGGCCGGCGGCGATCTCCGGCAGGTACTTCTTCTTCTGCGCCGGGCTGCCGTGCCGCAGCAAGGTGCCCATGATGTACATCTGCGCGTGGCAGGCGCCGGCGTTGCAGCCCGAGGCGTGGATCTCCTCCAGGATCACCGCCGCCGCGCGCAGCGGCAGGCCGGAGCCGCCGAACTCCTCGGGGATGAGCGCCGCCAGGTATCCTTCCCGAGTGAGCGCCTGCACGAAGTCGGTGGGGTAGGCTTCCTTCGCTTCCAGCTCGCGCCAGTAGCTGCCGGGGAATCCCTCGCAGATCTTGCGGATCGACTGGCGGATCTCCGGGAAATCCTCGCCGACGGCGAAATGAACGAGCTCGCCGTCGGCGGTATGGGTATCGGGACTCATCTCTTCTCTTACTCCGCCGCCTGCGCCTGCGGCGTCGCCGCGTGGAAACCCTTCGGCAGCCCGGCCTTGCCGACGCCGCCGTGCAGCTCCACGTTCGGCAGTGCGCGGTGGATGATCTCGCGGCACTTGACGAGGCGGTCGAGATCGACGCCGGTCTTGAGGCCCATGCCCTCCAGCAGGAAGACCAGGTCCTCCATCACGATGTTGCCGCTGGCGCCGGGCGCGTAGGGGCAGCCGCCGAGGCCGGCGAGGCAGGCATCGAAGTTCCGCACGCCCACGTCGAGCGCCGCCAGCGAGTTCGCGATGCCGAGGCCGCGGGTGTCGTGGAAATGCGCCGCCACCGGGATCTTCCCCACCGCGCCCATCACCGCCTTGAAGACGCGCCGCACCTGGGCCGGGTTGGCGTAGCCCACCGTGTCGGGGACGGCGATCTCGTCGGCGCCGGCTTCCGCCATGATCTCGGCGAAGCGCACCACCTCGCTCTCGGCGACATTGCCCTCGATGGTGCAGCCGAGCGCGGTCGAGAGGCCGACCGCGAGCTTCGGCCGCTTCTTCGCATCGAGGCTCCTGACCAGCTCGACGATGCGGCGGAAATCGGCGACGGATTCCTCGCGCGAGCGGCGGACGTTGCGCTGGTTGTGGCTCTCGCTCACCGAGATGACGAAGGAGAGCTTGTGGACGCCGGCGGCGATGCCGCGCTCCGCGCCTTTCAGGTTCGGGATCAGCGCCGCCACCGTGAGGCCGGGAATTTTCAGCGCGCGCTCGCACACTTCCGATGCATCGGCGAATTGCGGGATCAGCTTCGGCGGCACGAAGGAGCAGACCTCCATCTCCGGCATGCCGGCGGCCGCCTCCGCCTCGAGCCAGGCGAGCTTCTCTGCCGTCGGCATGAAGTCGGCGACGTTCTGCAGCCCGTCGCGCATGCCGACTTCGCAGAGATGGACGTCGAGATCGCTTCGCATGGGTCTTCCTCCTTTAGTGTCCCGCTGGCGCCGGCTGCTTCGGAGCCCGGCCCTCGCCAGGGCGCGATTTGACAGAAAGTAAAACGTTTCAACCATCATCCTCGCTCCCCCACCCCGACGCAACGCCGCTCGCAAGTCGTGGCGCGGGCGGGAGAATTGCGCAAACGCAGGGCCCGCGACGAGCGGCCTATGAGATTCTGCTATAGGCGCGCGGGAGGGGTCTCCCTCTTTTGGACGTATCCTGCGTACAGATGGGGAGGATACCCCAGGGATCAAGCACCCGCGCCAAGCGCCGCGGCCGTCTCCCCGGCCTTTGCTCCGGGCGTGCGCAGCATGGTATGGCTTCTACCGTCCGGTGCGACGGGCGGGCGGCGTGGTCGCGCGGACGCGCGGCGGGAGCTCTCGGGGGGATTGGGGTTGGCCGAGGACGAAGGCGGTCCCAGATTCAGCTTCAAGGAATGCGGCCGGTGCATGTTCGAGGACGCCGCCGTCGGCTTCGCGGGAGGCGCGATGGTGTCGCTCTGGCTCGGCGGCGCTGATCTCGGCGCGGCGACGGCCCTGTCGACGGGTTTGGGCGCGGTATTCGGCGCCGGCCGATATATGCTCAGCTACT
The DNA here is from genome assembly GCA_035523855.1 of Allostellaceae bacterium. Classification (GTDB taxonomy): domain Bacteria; phylum Pseudomonadota; class Alphaproteobacteria; order ATCC43930; family CGMCC-115725; genus DASZHJ01. The sequence continues at coordinate 1,489 of DATKPX010000588.1, read as the reverse complement.
TCTAGGACCGGTGAGACCCATGATCGCCGCGAAACATTCCGAGAGCGCCAGGCTGATGAACTTTGCCCTCTCGCTCTGTGGCGGGGTGGTGACCGCCTTCATCGTGCTGGTGGTCGCGAACTATGTCGTGCTGGGCGTGGTGGGCACCGACGTGGTCGCGACCCTGCGCAGCCAGGACTCATCTGAGCTGGCTCGCGGCGCGTCGCTGATGATCGTGCTCGTCTCCGCCGTGCTGGCGATCGCGGTGGCGGCCGGCATCCGCTCGCGTCTCGAGAGCCGCTCCTCGAAGCAGAGCGCCTAGCGGCATCCCTACGGAATAACCCTTACGTAGCAGACCTGACTCGCGCGGATTTTCCGGCTGCGGCTAAATCGCGCCACCGCCGGAGGAGGACGCGCCCATGTCGAATGCCCTGCCTGCCGATCGCAGCCGCCGCTCCACCCGGTCGCCCCTGCGACTGCGGGCCCCGGTGCCGACGATCGAGCAGTGCGCCGAGGACATGCTGACGCGGCACGGCCGCATCGCGACCAAGCTCGCGCGCGAGCGCGCGCTCTCCGAGTACGACGCCGGCGCCGAGCAGGCCGCCGCCTACTGGGCGGTCGTCCACACCAGGCTCAACGATCTCATCCGCCTGATGTGCTGACCGCTCCCGCCGCCTTGGGCGCGTGATCCGGCTCCGCCGCCGGACCGCGCCCTGCACCCGCGACCCGAGCGTCTTCCCGAGCATCGCCGCCGACACGCGCAGCCCCCCGAGGCTCGCCGTGCCGCCTCAGCCGCTTTGCGCCAGCAGCTGCTCCAGCTTGCCGAGGAACTGCGGCCAGCCGCCCTTGGCGCCCTGATAGGCCTGCTCCTGATCGCGGCGGAAGCCCGACTGCTCCATGCGGAGATGCGTGCCCTTGCCCGTGGGCGTCAGCGTCCAGGTGACGATGCTCTCGAGGCCGTAGGCGGCCCAGGTATAGGAGAGCGTCCGCGGCGGCTCGACCGCCAGCACCCTGCCGTCGACGGCGCCCCAGTCGGCGGTGAGCCTGAAGCCGTGCCCCACCACCGGCTTGAAGTCGTTCGACATCAGCCACTCCGACAGCAGGTGCGGCTCGGTGAGCGCGCGCCAGATCTTCTCCGGCGCATGGGGCAGCTCGCGCTCCATGATCACGGAGCGCGTCTCGGTCTGGGTGTTGCTCTCAGTCATCGATCCATCCTCTTCAGGAGATCCTCGAGCCGGTCGAAGCGCTGGCGCCAGAAGGCGGCGTAGACGCTCATCCAATCGACCAGCGGCCGCAGCGCCTTGGGCTCCGCGCGATAATGCGTCTCGCGGCCGGAGCGCCGGAGCCGCACCAGCCCCGCGCCCTTCAGCTGGCGCAGATGCTTCGACACCGCCGGCTGCGAGACGCCCGCCGCCTCCGTGAGCCGCCACACCGTCTGCTCCCCCTCCCGGCAGAGCCGCTCGAAGATCGCGCGCCGGGTGGGATCGGCGAGGGATCTGAGGACGGCGTC
>DATKPX010000587.1:0-4828 GCA_035523855.1 Allostellaceae bacterium | reverse complement strand
CATGGCGGTCGCGGCGTTTCATCGATTGATTAAGGCCGGACCGCCCCATACGATCGATAGCGAGTCACCAGGGGAGTCCCATGCGCTCGCAAAATGTCATTCCGTCGCTGTTCCTCGACTTCATGCAGATGCAGCAGTTCGCCAAGAACCCGCTGGTCTTCACCGAAGGAAAGGGGATTCATCTGGTCGATGCCGAAGGGAAGACATACATCGATGGGCTTTCCGGCGTCTTCGTCACCAGCCTCGGCCACGGCAATCAGGCAATCATCGACGCGATGTCGGCGCAGCTGAAGCAGCTCGCCTTCGCGCCGCCGCTGCACAGCACGACGGGGCCGGCGCTGGACCTGACGCAGATGCTGCTCCAGATCGCGCCGCCCGGCGTCACCGCGCTCAAGTTCCTGAGCGGCGGCTCGGAGGCGACCGAGGCGGCGATGAAGCTCGCGCGGCAGTACCATCAGCAGAGCGGCCATCCCCGCAAATACAAGATCATCAGCCGCTACGGCTCCTATCACGGCGGCACCATGGGCGCGCTCTCCGCTGGCGGCGGGCGCGAGCGGAAATCGGTCTATGAGCCCTTGGGCGTGGGCTTCATTCATGTCCATCCGCCCTATTGCTACCGCTGCCCCTTCGACCAGACCTATCCCTCCTGCGGCCGGAGCTGCGTCGGCCTGATCGAGAAAACCATCGAGGCGGAGGATCCCGAGACGGTCGCCGCCGTCATCGTCGAGCCGATCTCGATCTCCTCGGCGGGCTTCATGGTGCCGCCGCCGGACTACCTGCCGAAGCTCCGCGAGATCTGCGACCGTCACAACATCGTGCTGATCTACGACGAGATCATCACCGGCTTCGGCCGCCTGGGCACCATGTTCGGCTCGGAATACTTCAAGGCGCCGCCGGACATCACCTGCTGCGGCAAGGGCATGAGCGGCGGCTACGCGCCGCTCGCCGCGATCCTGATCCGCGACCGCATCGCCGCCGCCTTCTACGGCGAGGACGCGGAGAACGTGCAGTTCCATCATGGCCATACCTATGCCGGCAACCCAGTCGCCTGCGCCGCCGGCATCGCCGCGGTGACCCAGCTCGAGGGTGGTGTGGTGGAGAATGCGAAGCGTCAGGGCGAGCGGCTGCGCCAGCGCCTGCTGGAGCTCGCGGAGCGCTATCCGATCATCGGCGACGTCCGCGGCGCGGGCCTGCTGCAGGGCGTCGAGCTGGTGAAGAACCGCCAGACCCGCGAGCGCTTCGCCGCTTCTGTGAAGCCCGGCAAGATCGTCGAGCGCGAGGCGCGGGCGCGTGGCCTGCTCTTCCGCTGCGGCAACGACTATGCCGCCTTCGCGCCGCCGCTGATCTCGACGGGGGAGCAGATCGACGAGATGGCGGGCATCCTCGGCGAGTGCCTCGCCGCCACCCAGCGCGAGGTCGGGATTGGCCGCTAGAGGAGCTGCAGCGGCACGATCTTGCGGTCCTGCACCATCGGGCCGGCAGCCGCCGCGAAGCTCTTGTAATGCGGCATCTCCAGATGCGCCCTGAAGGCCGCCTCGTCATCGTAGATCTCGTAGAGGAAGACCCGCGGGGCGCCGTCGAGTGGCACGCAGACGTCGAAGTGGCGGCAGCCCTTCTCGTTCCTGAGCGAGAGCGCGGCGTTCTCGCGGATGAGCTTCACGAAGGCGTCTCGGCTTTCCGGCTTGAGCTGGAAATCGACGGTGATGACGTAGCCGGCCATGGCGTTCCTCGCTCTCAGCGCTGTTGACGCGAGCGCAGGCGGACCGGGCGCAGATCGGGCGGCACGATCAGCTCAGTGCCGGTAGTCTTGCTGACCTCGGCCAGCTCGATGTCCGGAGCGATCTCGCGCAGCAGGAAGCGGTCGCCCTTGGGCTCGAAAAGCCCGTAATTGGTGGCGACCAGCGTCACCACGCCGGGCGCCGTGAGCGGCAGGGCGCAGGACTGGACCAGCCGCGGCTGGTTGTCCCGTGTCGTGTGCTCCATCACGATGAAGACGTGCTTGGCGCCGACCGCCAGGTCCATGGCGCCGCCGATGCCGCCGCCCTTCTGGCCCAGCATCCGCCAGTTGGCGAAATCGCCGTTGGCGGCCACCTCATAGGCGCCGAGCACGGTGGCATCGATGCGGCCGCCGCGGATCATCGCGAAGGCATCGGCGTGGTGGACGATGGCGGCGCCGAGGTTGAGCGTCACGTGCTGGGCGCCCGCATTGGTGAGATGGGCATCCTCCTGGCCGCGCGGCGCCAGCGGTCCATAGCCGATGACGCCGTTCTCGGAATGGAAGATCACCAGCCGGTCGCCGAAATCGTAATTCGAGCAGAGCGTGGGTATGCCGACGCCGAGATTGACGATCCAGCCATCCTCGAATTCCATCGCGAGGCGGTCGCACATCTGCTGACGGGTGAGGCCGCGGGGCTCCGCGCTCATTTGCGCGGCAGCCGGTCGATATGGGGCCAGAGGCCGTCTGGCGCCGGCGGCACCTTCACGATGCGGTGCACGAAGACACCGGGCGTGTGGATCTGGTCAGGATCGATCGCGCCGACGGGAAGGATCTCCTCCTCCACCTCCGCCAGCACGGTCTTCGCCGCCATCGCCATGATGGGATTGAAGTTCCGCTGCGAGCGCCGGTACTGGAGATTCCCGAACGTATCGGCGCGATAGGCGCGGATGAAGGCGTAATCGACCGGCAGCGCGTATTCCAGCAGGTATTTGCGGCCGTCGAACTCGCGGATCTCCTTGCCCTCGGCGAGCTCGGTGCCGACCGCGGTCGGCGTGTAGAAGGCGGGAATGCCGGCGCCCGCCGCGCGCAGCCGCTCCGCCAGCGTGCCCTGCGGGCAGATCTCCGCCTCCACCAGACCCGCCTCGTGATACTTGGCGAAGCGCAGCTTCTGGGAGCGCCGCGTCGGCGCGGTGAAGGCGCAGATCACCTTGCGCACCTGGCCGCGCTCGGTGAGGAGGCCAATGTCGGCGGTCTCCGGCGGCACGTCGGCGCCGCCGGTGCGGTTGGAGACGCAGATCAGGTCCTTGGCGCCCTGCTTCGCCAGCGCGCGGATCAGATTGGCGGGCATGCCGATATCGGCGAAGCCCGCGAAGGCGATGGTGGCGCCGTCGGGAATGTCCCGGACCGCCTCGTCGAAGCTCGCGACCACTTTGCTTCGGCCTGCCATCGCCATGCGTGACCTCCTCGGGGGCTATGACTCCCGGATCACGGGATTGCTCAGCACGCCGATCCCGCTGATGTCGATCTCCACGATGTCGCCGTGCTTGATATTGGCGGGATCGCCATCGGTCCCCATCCAGACGACGTCGCCAGGATTGAGAGTGAGATAGCGCGTCATCGTCGAAAGATAGGTGGCGATGCCGAAATGCATCTCGTTGGTGGGAAACGAGATCATCTCCTTGCCGTTGACGCGGACCCGGGTCTCCAGCCGGTCGAGGTCGACATCGGTCTCGATCCATGGGCCCATCGGCTTGAAGGTGTCAGTGTTCTTCGCGCGCCAGAAGGTGCGGTCCTGGCCCTGCCAGGTGCGCTCGCTGACGTCGTTGCCGATCGTGTAGCCGAAGATGCAGGAGAGCGCGTCGCGCTCGCTGAGGTGCTTCGCCTTCTTGCCGATGACGACGACGAGCTCGCCCTCGTACTGCACCTTCTCGGTGGCGTCCTTGGGAATGACGATGGGATCGCCATGGGCGACGAGGGCGCTGTTGGCGCGGTACCCCACCTCCGGCTTCTGCGGCAGCTTCATCGCGGTGCCGGTCTGGGCGGCGACCTCCTTGATGTGGCCGGCATAGTTGAGGCCGCAGGCATAGAAGGTGCCGGGGAGCACCGGCGGCAGCAGCTTGACGCCGGAAAGCGGCAGCTTCTCGCCGCTCTTCTCCCAGGCGGCGAAGGGCGTGCCTCTGACGGGCAGCACGGTCTCGCCTTCGAGAATACCGAAGCTCTCGGCCCCGTTACGATCAAACCTAATCCAGCGCATGTCCCAAACTCCGGTCTGTCTTGAGGCGCGGCGCGGGCCGCAATCTCCATCTTTGCACCTGCCGCCGATGCTGCCAACCTGAGGCGAGGGAGGAGACATCATGGCCGCCGACATGACGCTGCACTGGTCGCCGCGCTCGCCTTTCGTACGCAAGGTGATGATCGTCGCGCACGAGGCGGGTATCGCCGACCGCCTCGCCTGCGTGCGTACCGTAGTCGGCGGCACCAAGGCCCATCTCGGCCTGATGCGCGAGAATCCCCTCGGCAAGCTCCCGACCTTGGTGCTGGCGGACGGCACCGTCCTTTATGACTCCTCCGTCATCGCCGAGTATTTCGACGGCCTGCATCAGGGACCGAAGCTGTTTCCCGCAGCGGGTGCGGAGCGGCTGACCGCGCTCCGCCGTGACGCGCTCGGCAGCGGCATGCTGGACGTGCTCCTGCAATGGCTCGCCGAGCGGCTCCGCCCGGCGGAGCGCGTCTCGCAGCCGCACCTGGATCTCTGGCAGCTCAAGATCCGCGCCTGCGTCGATGCGCTCGAGCGCGAGGCGGAGGACCTCGCTGCCACGCCCTTCGGCATCGGCCACATCGCGATCGGCGTGGCGCTCGCCTATATCGATTTCCGCTTCGCGTCGGAGAACTGGCGCGAGGGCCGTCCGCGGCTCGCCCGCTGGCAGCAGGAGTTCGACCGCCGCCCGTCGGTCCTCGCGAACCTTCCCGTGGATGACAGCTAGGCGGCGCGCGTCGATCATCGTCGCTCAGAAATAATGCCAGAAGTTGGATTCGCGGGCCTGCTGCGGCAGGCCGTCGAAGACGATCTGGCCGTTGTTCATGATGACGACATGGTCGGCGATCTTCATC